>NZ_CAWPRC010000217.1:0-6373 GCF_963890165.1 Aliivibrio sp. SR45-2
CAATAATGAACAGAATTAACATTGCAAAAAATGAACTGTCTAAATCTATATCCGCCATTGAAAGCACAAACACAAACACAAACACAAACACAAACATTATCCAAGAACCAATAACTAATACAGCAAATAAACTAAAAAATAATGGTTCAGTTGGTGTTCGCTTAGGCTTATGGATGACAGCTATAGATATGGGGTCATCCTCTCCAATTGTTGGTATCGGACACTCAAATTACCAAGCATACTTATTAAATAATCCAAATTCTAAATGGGTTGGTAACTTCAATCATTTTCACAATGAATATTTACAAATGTATGCATACTATGGTTTATGTGGCGTCATTTTTCTTACCCTTTTCTATTTTTATTTTATTAAAATGTTTTATGGTATAAGAAAAGAAAATATCGCCATATCCTTTGCTGGAATATCTCTTATTACGAGTTATTTTATTAGTGGGTTAACCGATGTCCCACTAACCACCTTTGGTGCTAAAACAGTTCTTATTATTTGTTATATCTTATTACTATCAATACATACTAAATCAGTAGAAAAAAAACAATGAAAATATTAATTATTGGCCCATCATGGGTTGGTGATATGGTGATGTCCCAATCACTGTATATCACGTTAAAGCAGCGACACCCTGAAGCAATTATTGATGTTATGGCTCCATCTTGGTGTAAACCCATCCTAGAACGTATGCCAGAAGTAAATCAAGCAATCGAAATGCCGCTAGGTCATGGCGACATTGATTTACTAGGCCGTCGTCGGATCGGTAAACAACTCAAAGCCAATAATTATACTCACGCTTATATTTGTCCTAATTCCGCTAAATCGGCCTTAATTCCTTGGTTTGCAGATATTCCTACACGCGTAGGTTGGAAAGGCGAAATGCGTTATGGCTTATTAAACGATTTACGTCCTAATAAAAAATCATTTCAATACATGGTTGAGCGTTATGTTGCCTTAGCACACCCAAAATCTGAAATGATTAACTCTGAATCACTTGGGGGGTTAAATAATTTACCTCATCCTAAGCTTTCCATTGATGCAGATGTTCAACAAACGACATTGAACAAGTTTTCTTTATCCGTAACAAAACCAGTGCTTGGTTTGTGCCCTGGTGCTGAATTTGGTCCAGCAAAACAATGGCCAGTTGAGCATTATGCCGCTGTTGCTAATGAAATGATTAATCAAGGTTATCAAGTTTGGTTATTTGGCTCGGCAAAAGATAAAGAGACGACAGAAAGCATTAAATCGTTAGTCGACAGTAATAACCAGCATTGTGTTTTTAACCTTGCCGGAGATACAAGTTTAATTGAAGCTGTTGATTTATTAGCTGCATGTAAAACTGTCGTTAGTAACGATTCTGGATTAATGCACGTAGCAGCCGCTGTAGGTTGTCATGTTGTTGGGGTTTATGGTTCAACCTCTCCAAAATACACACCACCACTCGCTAGAAAAGTCGATATAGTAAGTACTAATATAGAGTGTAGACCTTGCTTTAAACGTGAGTGTCCATTAGGACATTTGAAGTGCTTAAAGGACCTTCCTGCTCAAGATGTAATCACACGATTACTATAATTGGATAATATATGAAAATTGCCATTATTGTAAATTGCTTAAAAATGGGTGGTATGGAACGTGTCGCGGTAAATTTGGCAGATGCATGTCATGAAGCTGGACATGATACCGATTTGATCTATCTAAAAAATAGAAAAAAAGAAATTGAACCGCGAAATAATGATATCTCGGTACGACTTTTTAATCTTAAGAAGGCGGTTCTCTTTAGCGGTATAGGCGTTATTTGGTTCATCATCTGCCAATTTTTAAATGTTATTTTCAGAAAAACCTTTCCAATTTGGTTTGCGTATGCAGAGGCTATTGTCTTTAAAAAACAGCTAAAAAATCTAGAAAAAGAAAATGGTAAATTTGATTTAATCATTTTTAGAGGCCAAGGGACATTTGAGCACATCTGGCCAATACAAGATAAACGATTTGTTTATGTTTGTGAAAATGTTCAAAATAAATACATGTATGGCAAATTATCTGAATGGGTTTTAACTCAATTATTCAAAGATAGAAATGTAGTTTGTGTATCTAATGGCGCATTAGATAGCTTTAATGACATGATTTCTACCCATAGCATTACGACAAACAAAGCAATTACATTAAATAATCCAAATGATTTTAATAAGATCAAAACAGATGCGATGAGAAATAACATAATTTTACATCCAAAACCTTATGTTCTTGGATTAGGCCGTCTTGTCCCACAGAAGAACTTTACATTGCTTATTAAAGCCTATCACTATGCAATTACGAAATATCACATAGAACAAGACTTGATTATTGTTGGTGCCGGTAAAGACTTAAATAATATTAAAACGATTGTAAAAGAGTTACATCTTACAGATCGAGTTCATTTTAAAGGTCAGCAAAACAACCCATTCCCTTGGTACCAACAGGCCGATTTATTTGTATTAAGCTCAAAGTTTGAAGGTCTTGGTATGGTTTTAATTGAAGCGCTTGCTTGCAACACCAAAGTGGTATCAACAGACAGTAAAGGTGGGGTTCGTCAAATTATGAATGATCAATTAGAACCCTTCTTAGCAAAAGAAACACCGGAGGCACTTGGTGACAAAATTAACTACGCACTACAATATCAGTGGGACGATAGCTTTTCTCACTTTGTTCAATGCACATTAAGTAAATTCGATGGCGAAATCATCGTTAACCAATATATCGAAGAGTTTATTTAGTCTATGATTCGCTTTTTTTATACCTTAATTCTAAGTATCTTTTCCCCCTTTCTTCTCTACTCTCTGTATAAGAAGAAAGAAGGGAAACCACCTTTTGGGGGACGTTGGAAGGAACACTTCGGATTCACTCCCAAATTAAATACAATAAAACAACCGATATGGATTCATGCTGTCTCTGTCGGTGAAGTAATTGCGGCGCTCCCAATAATAAAAGCCCTAAAAAAACAAAACCCAACACAAGCAATTCTTGTTACGACAACGACAAGTACTGGGGCTGAACAAATAGAAAAACTCGGTGAATTAGTAGAACATCGATATATGCCGATCGATTTTTCTTTTGCTATCCGTAACTTCTTAAAGGTAACTAATCCTAAAAAAATGCTGATCATGGAAACCGAACTTTGGCCAAATACACTTTATACCGTAGCTAAACATGATATTCCGATCTCGGTATTAAACGCCCGTTTATCCCAAAAATCTTATCTAGGGTACAAAAAAATTCAGCCCATTTTTAATTTATTAGCAAAAAACTTGACTCATATTTGTTGCCAATATCAAGATGACGCAAATCGTTTTATCGCCCTTGGTATTCAGGAAGAGAAAGTTCACATCACGGGTTCTGTTAAATTTGACATTGAAATCACAGATAACATTATTACATTAGGAAAAAACCTTCGCGAACAACTTGGTACTGAACGTCCTATATGGATAGCCGCAAGCACTCATAAAGGCGAAGATGAACAAGTCTTAATCGCACATAAAAAGCTGCTAGAATCCATCCCTGATGTGTTGTTAATACTAGTCCCTCGCCATCCTGAACGTTTTAATTCTGTTTTTGAATTATGCTGCGCAGAGAATATGACAGTAACAAAAAGAACGTCAAAAAAATGCATAACAGATGATGTTCAAATTTACCTTGCCGATACTATGGGAGAAATGCTTACTTTAATTGGAGCCTCTGATGTTTGCTTTATGGGGGGGAGTCTAATAGGAAATAAAGTTGGTGGGCATAATATAATAGAACCAATTGCACTAAATATACCTACCATAATAGGACCTAGCTATTATAATTTTCAAGAAATAATAGATAAGTTACTACAGCAATCAGGTTGCATTGTATCCAACAATAATGAACTATGCTCAAATCTATTAACTTTATTAACAAATACGAAGAGTGCAAACAAGTTATCTTATAATGCTTATCAGTTTTTAAAAAAACAACAAGGCTCTATTAATAAATCAATTACCATTATATCTTCAGTTAATAAGGTTTCATAAATGTTAGACCACATAATTCAATCTCGCTTATTTGAAAAAGATTTTTTCTGGTTACGACAAAAAATTCCATTTTTAAGTCGTCGTTATAATGAATATTATAATATTAATATATTGACTCATTCAAACGCTCTTTCACACTCAAAACAAATAGAACTAAACGTAGCACAAAATGCATTGCACTCTTTAGAGTCAGCTTGCCGTGAGCAAAAAAACGCTAAAGCCTCAATGCCCAAAAAGCTTTGGTTATATTGGAATTCATCACTAGAATCAGCACCAGAAGTAGTCAAAATAAGTATTGAATCATGGACAAAACTAAATCCTGATTATGAAATAATTTTACTAAATGATGATAATTTAAAAAAGGTGTTAGGATTTGATTTTAATGCAGTATTTAAACTATCAACCGTGAATCTAGGTTTTGCTATGAAAGCCGACATCTTACGATTATATCTTCTCTCTACTTATGGTGGCGTTTGGGCAGACACTACCACATTTTGTTTACAACCATTAAGTACTTGGCTTGATAAAGAAACGGAAACAAATTCTTTTTTTGCATTTCGCCATAAAACAAATCAAACTCGGCCATTAGAAGCTTGGTTTATTGCCGCGCACAAAGCATCCAAAATAACCAAGCATACTCTAGCGCTATTTATTGAACATTTATTCAAAAGCAGACAACACAGCTTATTCATTTCAAATAGCATAAAAAAAATAGGCTTAAAAGATTCTGAAAATACACGTTTTTTTAAAGATTCGGTGAATACAGCAGAGACTAAAGGGTTTATGCCTTATTTTTCTATATGTTATTTTTTTAACGAAGCTTTAAATCAACCAGAAACGATGAATAATTGGGTTAATTTACTCAAAACGACCAATAATGATGTTGTTAATTATGAGCCTTTAGAAGAATTCAAAAATGCTTATGTCGCAAAATTAACATATAAAAAAGATTATCAGGAAAGCCACACATTCAAAGAACGAGTAGCTTATATAAAAACCTTGTTCTAAATATTTCCTGACTTAATCGATTGAAGAAAATGCTTTGGGTCATCCATTAATGGGATGGCCTTTTTTATTTTTTCATCATCCCAAGTCCACCATTTAGATTCCAACATCCCATCAATGATATCACTCTCAAACCGATATCTGATGACTTTAGCAGGAACCCCTACAACTACAGCATAAGGGGGAACACTTTTACTTACGACTGCACCTGCACCAATAATAGCTCCGTCACCAATAGTGATCCCTGGGAGTAATGTTACATTCGCACCAATCCATACATCATTACCAATCGTAATTTTTTGGTCTAGAATTTCTTGGTTTTTACTCACACAACCATATTCTTTGTTAAATAGAAATGGATGTGATGACACTAAATCTATAGGGTGATTACCACCGACAACGGTTATATTTATTGCAAATGAGCAATAGGCACCTATTGATTCTATTAAGCTGTCATCTTTCCAAAACTGTTGATATCGATAACTATACATTCCAACTTTGAAGCCAAAAAAACGTTGACTTATGTAGCGTTCACCTTCAGTAAACCGACCATAAGGCAGTGTATACGCTGTTTTTTTCAGGTAAAAATAAATTAATTCTTTAATTAGATCAAATTGCATTTTCTTTTGTTTTTTTCTAATCAAATAAGGTCCAATCCAATCAATAAGCCTTATTTGTAACTTGGTTAATTTATAATTATCCATATATACCTCTTATAACAGCCTACTTATTGAACCGACTAATCTGCTCCAGAGCTTCTTGAAGATGTTGATAATTCAACTCTCCATTTTTCACTGGTCTATTACTTTTATCTAACAACTGATATTGACCTGTTGAGCCAACTTCTAAAATTGATTCTTTTTCTATAATGGCATAGCCGCTGTAATTAGACGACATAATCCAACTGCGATCGACATGCTTTCCAAGTAAATCCTCACCGACGGAATAATCTTTAATATCATTCGTCACACCTAAATAATTATTCATCAAGGTAGGTACGACATCTTCATGACTGGTTAATTCATCCGCTGTCCAATCTATCGTTTTTTGACTTACTTTAGGCGCAATAATCACAAAAGGGACATTCACTTGAGCATTAGTAAAGTTACTGTTATGCCCCCAGAAATTCATTCGATTATCATTCATCTCTTGCCCGTGATCGCCCGTAATAATCACAATGGTATTATCTAGATCACCCGTTTCTTTTAATTTATCTAATACCTTTTTAGCCATACTATCAACAAAGTGAACACTGGTTTTATAACGATTAAAAAACAAGCTTGGATCACTGTCGTTATTCAGTTCTAAATAATTAATATTATTTAGCATT
>NZ_CAWPRC010000218.1:0-5865 GCF_963890165.1 Aliivibrio sp. SR45-2
TTGTATTTTTATTTATGGAGGAGATAGTAAAGATAGGATTTTAAATAGGGAAGTGGAATAATTCATGATAAAAATTAATTGGGAAATAGATCTAAGTTTTTATGTAATTTAATAAACTAGATCTATTTATTATCGAGTGAAATCAATAACGCAATCTCTATTTTGAGACATCTGGTTCACTTTTTTCTAAGATCATTTAATACAATTTCTAACGCTTTTATTGCAATCTCTTTATTAACATTATTATTTTCTAGAAGATAAATTAAATCTACGGCAAGCTTTATTTCATCAGGAGCGCTATCTAGCGGACTTGGTGGTTTTATATCATGGGATTCTGAAATTAACGTTTCAATCGTATTTTTTTCATTAACCTTAAGATTAGTCATTTTGTTCTCTGTAGGTAATTTGTTGCTCTAAACGAATCATCGCGGTTTTACAACGCTGTAATCGCTTTTCTGTAGTAAGAAGAACTTTTTGTAATTCTTGTTGCTGTGAGAAGGAATAGCATTTATTTACATTTTGTTCTTGCTCTTGAACCATTTGGATAAGGCGACGAGACCATTCTTGGTGTTGCGCAAGGTCTTGGTACATATCGCTAATCGGCTTTTTATTACTGCCTTTTGGTCGTACTTCATGTGAACGTATACGCTGTGTTGCAATCTCCCGTTGAATTGCTTCTATTTGTGCAAGGAGCATCTGGGTTAAATACTCGGCTCTTTGAGGCGTTAACATATTTGCTTTTTCTTCGCGTTGGATTGACTGAAGTGTCGCTTTGGTTTCATTAATACAGGGTATTAAATAGCGGCTTCGGCAACCAAATAGACGCTCATCAAAGAGAGGTAAGCGTTGCTCTCCACGGCGACGATCAATTTCTGCGCTTGTTTTTGCCAATTGTTCTAACATGATTTCAATGGTTTTATAGTTAGCCATCATTATTCCTTAGTACTCAAGAAGAGTTCGATTTAAAACCAAGCATCAAAAGCGAGTTTAGCCGCGAGAATACAAACAACAGTAACAAAAACAGGGCGAATGAATTTTGAACCAAAACGAATAGCAGAATGAGCACCTAAGAAGGCACCAACCATTAAGCAAACCCCCATCGTTAAACCAAGCGCCCAGTTTATTTGGCCAAGGATAGCGAAGGTGACAAGCGAGGTGATATTACTTGTAAAATTCATGGCTTTAGCGAGACCAGAAGCCAGCAAGATATTAAGACGATAAAGTGCCATACTACTTACCGTCCAAAATGCACCAGTGCCAGGGCCGGCAACACCATCATAAAAACCTAAAGACAATCCTTGGATAATTTGTTGTTTTTTAAACTTAGATGTTTTTTCTGGTAATTGATTCTGCTCTGAGATTAAACGATTCGGCCAAATCGTATAAATAGCGGCACCTAGAATAATAAGAGGTAGGCCTTTTTCTAACCATTCCGTTGAAATGTAATTGACTAATAAGGTTCCGCAAGTTGCACCAAATAAAGTGGCTATAAATGAGGCTTTCCAAAACTGAGGGTCAAATAGCTTCTTTTTGAAATAGGTGATTGCCGCTGTCGATGATGCAAAAGTAGCTGCTAATTTATTTGTGCCTAATGCAATGTGTGGGGGTAAGCCAATAGAGAGTAATGCTGGAACCGTCAGCATACCACCACCACCAGCAACTGCGTCAATAAATCCAGCGACAAAAGCAACTAACCCTAAAATAATGAGGGTCGAGGGTTCAAGAAATTCCATATAAGCTCTTAGTTAGTTGTAGGCATAATTAGAATCGCAATATGCGATGTTTAATTGCAATAAATATTTACTCGATTACCCTTTTAAAGGGAGGCAAAGCATCTAAAAGTGCTTTACCGTAACGCTTAGTGATAATGCGACGATCAAGGAGCACAACTCTACCAGAATCATCCTCTTTACGCAGCAATCGCCCGACAGATTGAATTAATTTTTTACTCGCTTCTGGAACACTGATCTGCATAAATGGATTGCCACCACGACTTTCGATATATTCAGAATGTGCTTCTTCTACTGGTGATGTAGGAACACCAAACGGAATCTTTGTAATTATGAGGTTTGTAAGTAAATTCCCTGGTAAATCTAAGCCTTCAGAAAAGCTTCCCGTACCAAATAGAATACTGATCTTATTTGCTTCACATAATGCTTTATGTTTCTTTAGGATCTCTTGTCGTGACTCTTTTCCTTGAATTAAAAGGCTCCAACCTTGTTTTTTTACTAGGGCTTCAAGTGATTCTGCTACTTTATTCATTTGCCAGTATGAAGAAAATAGAACCAAACTTGACTTTTGATCGGCTAAATAGAAAGGAAGCTCTTCTATTAATAGATCGGTAAATCCCGCAGCGGATGGTTCCATTGGGAGTTTAGGTACAACCAATTGTGCATTTTCTTGATAATTGAATGGCGAAGCTAAAGACAAGAATCGTACCCCATCTTCTGGCTTCTCTGATATTCCGGCTTGCTTACAAAAGAAAGAATAAGAGTTTAATGCTCGCATTGTGGCAGAAACAAGGACTGCACCAGCAGCTCTACTCCATAAGTTCTGATCCAGCTGCCAACCAACTTCTAAAGGAGATACATTGATGATGACATCTAAATCTCGTTCTTTACTTTTTTCCAACCAGCGGGCTAAGGGTGCGCCTTTATCACTATTAGGTTTTGCCATTAAGAACCATACTTGAGCTAAATTTTCGAGTCTTTGCAGATAAAAACCCATTTCAGCAAGCGCTGGCTCTGCCATTCTCGGAGCTAGTTCACCATCTTTCATCCGTTCAGAAATCAGATCGCTTATTTTTGCTAATGCTTGATTTGCTTTCGTAGAAAGGTCCTTTAGATCTTTTGATTGTTCTGCTAACCAAACCGGTATTTCTCCGTGTTCAAAACGATAGATGCCATCATCATTAAATAAACTTGGGTCAAATTGTTTACTTAATTGATTTAAAGATGGAATTAATTCTTGGACATATTCATGTAAATTATTTTGAAAACGATGTACCCGTTTTTGATCGGCAAGATTACAAAATTTACTAATTGATTTGTTAAGAGCTTCTAACCAAGTTGCTGAGCCTTTTAAACTTGCCGCAGCAGAAGAATGTTCGCGTGCAACATTTGGTAAGTGATGAGCTTCATCGAAAATATATATAGTTTGCTCTGGTTCTGATAGAACAACACCACCACCTAAATCAATATCTGCCATGACTAAACTATGATTGGCAATAACTACATCTGCTTTATCTAAATGTTCACGAGCTTTTTGAAAAGAGCACTCTCTATGTAATGGTAAACCATTATGGCAGCTGTATTTATCTGCAACGATAGTTTGCCAAATAGGGTTAGGAATAGTACTTGGCCAATTATCAATATCGCCATCCCATTTACCTTCTGATAACGCTTTATACATTCTCTTTAAAAGGTCTAAATCTTTCTTTTTCGGTTTTTCTGTAAACAGTGAAACCTGTTGAGTATCGCTACTGTTATTTTCAACTAAAGAGGCCAGTTTATGAGAGCAGCAATAACGTTGACGACCTTTAGCGATAATAAAAGAAAAAGGCAAGGGTGATATGCGACGATAAAAAGGCAGGTCTTTATGCGCTAACTGTTCTTGCAGTGCGACGGTTGCCGTTGAGATAACCACTTTTTTATTATTTAATTTTGCAAACGGAATCACACTGAGTAAATAAGCCAGTGATTTTCCGATGCCAGTTCCTGCTTCTGCAACAATCATACGGTGATGATCACTGTATTCACCACCAAGTGATTTAGCGATTTCTGCTACTAAATAGTTCTGAGCACGGCGAGGTATAAAGCCAGGAAGCTGGTCTTGCAGTGTTTTATAGCTCTCGCGGATAGAATCAGTAACAGCTTTATTCAGCATTGTTTTACTCAGAAAAAAGGAAAAACGTATTGTAACACGCGTCGTTGAGTGTGATCTCATGCAAATAATGGAATCTTATATAATTAAAGAGCGACGCACGTCACGAAAATGAGAATGATACAATCTCTAGAGTGGGTTGTTAATTTTTGGTTTGTGTTAAGTTGCGAGTATTCTTGTTTGTGCGGAATTTAATGTTGATTTATTGTTAATTTTAATCATTTTTCGGAGTTTAATTCTTTTTATGTATTAAATAATTATTTATGTTTTTACGGTTTTTTCTGGTTTCTGGTGTTGTTAATTCAATTTTGTTTTTATTAAGCTGTTGAAATTTATTGTTTTTTATTTTTTTTGTTTTATTTATGTTTTGTTTGACATGATCTGCAAGATTTTGCAAAGTAGCTCTGGAATTCAAAAGCACTGATTAATCACACAGTTAGATGTGTTGGTCAATGTAGATAAATTATAACAGGGAACCGGAAAACGGATTTCCAATCTTTCTAAGAAAAGGCAGTGGATTATTATGAAAAAGACTCTTTTAGCGCTTGCAATCGCAAGTATCTCAACATCAGCTTTTGCGGTTGATACAAGTAGCCAAAACAGTAAAAATGATGAAATGTTTGCGTTTGATACAATGCACAAAGATCAGTTTTCTGTGTCTGGTTCTGTGGGTGTTGGTGGTTATTACGATACTGGTTCTAAAGCATTTTATGATGATTGGGCTACTGGTCTAACTCTAGCAGTTAATTACCGTAACAACCGTATTGTTGGTTATTTTGAAACTGACTTTATGTTGAACTACACAACAGACAGCAAAACGTCACCAGTTTTAAATGAAGGTTCTGAGTTTGCAACTGATGTTGATAAAGCATGGTTAGGTTTTGATACTGGTTATGGTATTGCCTCTTATGGTTGGGAAAATGATACAGCGTTAGATGCTGTTGATGGTGCTGGTGATAATACGTATGAGTTCGGTGCTTCGGCTGGTGACGCATCTGATGCCTTCAATGTTGTTAAATTCCAAGGTTCAACAAGTGGGTTTGCTTACGGTGTTTCATATTTTGAAACGGACGATGTTCACGTGAAAGCCCAAAAAGGCGTGAATGGTTATATTGGTATCGAGCAAGAAATATTTAATATTTATGCTGGTTATGAAGTGCGTGACGAAGCTACTCGTAAATTAAGAAAGAATGTAAGTGCTACTGATGCCGATTATCAAGTAACGACAGTAACTGGTAATGTTAAGTTAGGTGACGTAACTCTGGGTGCAAACTTCTGGATTGAAGACACCAGCGGTAAGTACCTTGATAAAACAAATACTGGTTACTATTTATCAGGTGGTTATGCATTGAATGAAGCCTTAACTTTAGCTGCTGGTTATGCTGCAAACACAGATGAAGTTACTGGTTTGAAAGATTTAGATCAGTCTTATATGAATATTGCAGCAATGTATACAATGGCTAAAAATATTGATATGGGTATTGATATTAAACAAGAGCTTGATTCTGGCTACGATAATGTAGATGAAGAAACTCATGTATTCGCAGCTGCATACTTCTACTTTTAATCGCCTGATTAAAATAATATAGAATAATAAAGCCGGTCATATGACCGGCTTTTTTCGTTTTTGAGATGAGTAAATTTTAATTTAAATAAGCTATTTAATCGAAAGTTAGAGTTAAAAAATAAGAAATTCAGCGTTAGAACGTAAGGTATGAATAGATTTACTGGACGTAAGATAAATGTGTGGACCTGAAAAAGTGGATTATAGATCACAATTAATTTTTGTTAGGCTTCCATTTTATGTTCTTTAAAATTGTTTTTTGATAAAAAAATTCATAAGTTTTTCGATAAAAATGGACGGTTAATTAATGTAAGATGTGCTTTTTGTTTTTGTTGTTTAATAGTCGACTTGATTAGTCTGGTTATTATGTTTTTTTATTTATTTTATTGTTGTTTATTAGTGTGTTGGTTGTTTTTTTG
>NZ_CAWPRC010000219.1:0-5817 GCF_963890165.1 Aliivibrio sp. SR45-2
CCTTCTGGGATCGACGATTCTAGCCATCCGCCAGAATTTGAACCTTCTTGGACCAATACGACTGGTGTCAATCAAGTTATTTCTGGGATGACTTTTTTACCGGACAGCAGTAATAATCAGTTCAATCATCGTTATACATTTGATTTCAACTCGGAATCTATTGACTACGCGGGGATTCATTCTTTTGATTTAGATGTCAGTGTGGCAGATATTCATGGTAATGATTATGGTTTCACATCAGTGCCTTATAGCACGATGTTTATTGTGGATAACAAGGGGCCAGAATTTGAATATCACGCCCCTTTTTATGGGTTAGTTGATGATAAGGGAGATGATTACGACGAATATACTTATTTGAATCTAAACACAAAACTTAGTCTCACCTTTATTGTTAGTGATGTAGTTGGTGATGTAAAAGATGTTCGCCAGATAATTTTAACAAAAGATGGAACAACGCCAATAACGCTAACCAAAGAAAACTTCTACGTTAATAACAATGAGCAATTAGTGGTTTCGTTATGTAAAGACAGTATTTGTGATGGTGATTCTGACGTTATTGTTGATCTCGATGATGGTAATTGGAGTTTTTCGTTAGAAGGGACTGACTTATTAGGGAATCAAGTTCGTGCGCAAGACATGACCACGCCGAAACATATTTTAAACATCGACTCTTCTGCGCCAGAAGTAACAACGGGGACCAGTGCTAAATTTTTAGGTGGGAACCAAAAATGGAACCCTAATGGAGTGATCCTTTGGGGATCGTTAAGCGCAGCAAAAGACATTAAAATTAAGTTAAATAGACCTGGATCAAGTTGGGTCGATCTTGTTGAATGTTCTATTGAGAAGGGGGAGTCTTGCAATGATTACCCAGCTTATTTAACAGGAACCGCGCCTAATTATGAAGTGCAACTTGTGGCGGAGCACTTTGATCATGGGGTTGATAATCAGTTTAAAATTACCGCGATTAATGCGGCTTTTCCAAGTAATAGCGGTGAAGGCACACATACATTTAAAGTCGATAAAAATGGACCCAATATTCTTCTTTCATCAACGCCATTAAAAGATACCTTATCGAGTGGTAATAATGTCATGGGCCGTAATTTTGATATTAATATAACTAACGTGACTGATGATTCTGCAGTGGCCACTCTCTCTGTTTTTCAAGAAAAAAATGATGGAACAAGAGTACCACTTAAAGAGAATATTTCAGTAGAAAGCCCTGAAAACCCATTTGAAATTACATTAAAAAGTGAAAACACAGATCGAATAGAGCTTGCTGCTGAAAGTAATCTTGTTGACCTTATTGTTGAAGCATCAGATGAGTTTGGATTTATAAGTAATACCAATAAAATAGGTATGATTTACGATATCGAAGGGCCTTCAATTGCGTTAACTAATTACTCGTCTTCTGAATATTACCGCTCTAATTATATTTTTAATCTTAACGCGTTAGATCTTAGTTTAACGGGAAACACTTCAGCTTCTGGAGTAAGTCAAGATAGCGTTAACTATTGGGTTTATAGTGGCAGTGAACCTGCTGAGGGGGATTCTGGTAATTCACCTTCTGTAAGTGAACCAAACTCCATTCCATTAGATGTGCCGAACGGATTAACTGAAGTCAATTTAAAAATATTGGCTAAAGACGTTCGAGGTAACGAAAGTAATCAAATTCCCTTTGTTGTAAAGATTAATGAAGCGATACCGTTAACTGAGTTTTCTATGACTTATAGTGATGGAGCTGCTATTGAAAATAATATCGCAACAGAGAAAAAAGACATTAAGTTGATTCTAAAGATAGAAGATAAGAGTGGCATTGCATCCATAGTAAGTAGCTATAAATTAGAAGGTGTCGCAGGAAGTAATACAATTAACTTTTCTCAAACAGTAGATCCTAAAGTCTGGGAAGCGACGTTAAGCCCTAATGTTGATGGGACTTATCTTATTTCAGCAACGATAACAAACAATACAAAAGCAAACAAAGAGAGTGAAATACTGAAATCAGAGATTAACCCAACATTAATGGTTCAGACAGAAGGCGTAGAATTAAGTATTACTCAGCCTATAAACTTTGTCTCACATATCTCAAATAAAGATCTGAATGTTGAATTTGAAAAAGTAAATGAAGCCGGAATTAAAACGCTTGAATGCTGGGTTAGAGAAAACTATACCGATGAAGGTGTGCCTGATGATAAAACGTATTATAAGATTAACAATGAACCTAAAAATCCAGAATGTAGCATTACTTTAGATAAGAATTTCTTAGACAACCCAGTATTAATTACGAAAACCGTAGGAACAAATGCGGCTGAAAAAATACAAAAATTCAGTTTCAAAATGGTAGATGTAGAAGCACCATATATTCCGTATGTGAAAGACAAGACAGGCTATGCTTTACAGTCTTCTGAGGTTATTTTTGAAGGGGAGCCTGAAGTTAAGAAATTACAACTTAACATAGATTATGTTGATTTAGACTCAAACTTAGATTTAACTGAATTACCGAAATTAGTCGCCAACGGGGTAACATTTGATCCGGTTACGTGCGAAAAATCGACGGGTAATAGCTCTCTTGTTAGCTGTGAGTATAAAGAGGATTACGTTAAGTTAATTCGAAGAGTTGACCCTACACATTATGTTTCATCACCTAATGTTATTGATAATGCTGGAAATACGATAGCTAGTAATGATAGAAAGTTTGAATTAATTATTCCAACTGGCGAGTTTACTACTGAGATCACGAACCTTGTTGATAATCAGTATATTAACGGTAAAGAAATTACTTTTGATTTTAGAGTTAAGCTATTTAAAGAGTCAAGTTTGTATGATGTGACTGTTTCTGTTGCTGGTAAGACATACTCGCTTAAGGATGACGATCCTACTGATCCGCACTTTCAAGATTTTAGAACTTGTGCGGATGATATTGAGGCGACTTGTTCGACATTTAATGGTCAACTACCGGATGATTATGCATTAGATAATGTAAATATTAAGTTAGTTGCAACGGATGTTTGGGGTAATACAGCGTCAAGTTCGAGATTGGTATTGTTAGATAATGAAGCGCCGACTATTGGGGATACTTACCAATTATCACCTGGGGATAGTACTGATAAAGTTCGCTTAACGTTTGATATTTCAGATAATATTTCAGGAAGCGGTTTAAATAAAGTGACTTATTCTATATCGGACATTAGCTTTGAAGAAACAAAAACGGCTGATTTTAATTATATTGATGTAGATAAAGATCAGATTAAAGATAAAGAGATTATTTCAGTCACAATTACAGCGAGTGATAATGTTGGCTTGGAGACGGTTAAGAGAATCGCTATTGATTTGGGTAAACCTGAACTAACGTTAGAAATTGAAGGGAGCTCAGAGTTGCTTGGTAATAAAGTCGCATTAAAAGAGCGCATACAGGACTTTACTATTAAATCGGTACCAACAGAATCGATTAAGATGAAAGGGTTTACTTTAACGTTAACAAATGACGCTGAAACCATTTCTGAACTTGGTGATTTTGTTGGCGACTCGGGTACGACTCAATTCTCATTTAATGACAGTCAACAAGGTGAATACAAATTAACCTTAGTTGCTACCGACAGTATTGGCCGTGAGATTGCAAGTTTTACCTATGATGAGATGGACTTTAATGCTTCTGGGGCGACGAGTTACGTTGATTTTGTTGAGCCAACTATCGGGACTGTTAACGGAGAACAAATCACTCCGCTACCAACGAATGATCTGTATGAATATGAAGTGACGTCGATCATACAAGACGCAAATCTCAATGAGAACAGTATAGTGTCAACGCTCACTGTGGGTTCTCAGACATATTCACCTAAAACAACGTCTAAACCAAGCTCACCAACAGAGCCTTATGTATTTCATTATTTAGTGCCTTCAGGTAATTATGTTGCATCTGTAAAAGCGACAGACTTCATTACTCAAGAGGGAGGAAATACTGGCGCTATCACGGTTGCTGAAGCGACGGTTCCAGAGTTAACGATTACGAGTAGTAATAGTGATTTGGGTTCTGAAACGACGTCAATAATCACGTTTACGTTTAATGAAGATGTCATTGAGTTTACGAAAGATGATGTTGTATTAAGTGCCAGTGATTCTGGTGCTACGGGGTCATTAGATACGTCAACTTGGACTGCTGGCCCTGCCCAAAGTTGGACTGCTGTTTATACGGCTCCAAAAGGGGAGAATAAAACAATAACCATTTCAGTCGCAGAAGGGAGTTACACCAGTACGATTACGGTTCCTGGTAATGCAGCGACAACAGATGTTGAAATTAAAGGCGTGATACCTACGGTTTCAAGTACAGTTTTCAATCCAATACATTCAGACAGTTTAAAGACCGTTGGAGTGACGGTTAATTTCTCAACGAATGTGTCGAATGTTAAAGCGACATTATCGGCGACAGAAATTAAGTGGACTGCTGGTCAAGAATCAGATCAATGGATTGGAACGGTCTTAGTTCCAGTTAGTTCGGATGACCAATTAGTATTGGTTGTTTCTGAGTACAGTGATACTTATGGAAATATTGGAGAAGCAGACAATAGCGGTGTGTTGTATCTAACGCCAAAGATCATCGTTGATCCTATCTCTGATGGCATGATTAATGAAGATGAAGTGATGAACGTAGTCGTTAACGGTACCACGAATCGATTTGATGAAGCTGAAGAGATTATTTTAACGTTTACCAATTCGGGTGATAGTAATACGCTAAAGGACATAAAGGCCGATATTGATAGTAACGGCCGTTGGACTGCGCCAGCTCAAGATTTATCTGGTTGGGCTGATGGGACTATCACAGTAACGGCAAATGGTTCAAATCAACAAAGTATTGCAGCAGAACAAGTCCTACAAACAACAAAATTAGCAACCGCGAAGCCGACTGTTACATCCATAGTGTCAGATCCAAATTTTGGTGATACGGGAGACAGAGTCAAAGTGACAGCGACGTTCTCGACGCCAGTTACAAATGCGACGGTAATGCTTAGCGGAAATACCGTGACTTGGACTGCTGGTACAGATACGGCTGAATGGGTTGGTGAGGTTCTAGTTCCTGATGGGGGCGTAAATACTCAGTTAAGTTACAGTGTCACTGATTTTGTCGATGAAAATGGAAATACCGGTGATGCGGATAATAGTAATGTTTTATATCTAACCCCATCAATCACGATTACTCCAATTACTGGCGGAGTGATTAACGAGAGTGACGCGGCCAATCTTATTATTAGCGGAACAACGACTCGTTTTGACGCAGGTAAAGAGATCACGGTTGCGTTTAGCAATTCGGCCGATGCGAAGAGCGATTCGGTGATTGCGACAGTGGGCAGTGACGGCACTTGGACAGCGGCAGGTACTAATTTAAGCAGTTGGAGTGATGGCACGATCACCGTAAAAGCAACGGGCTCAAACCAACACAACATCGCTGCGGAAGAAGCATCAGAAACGGCTCAACTTTCGACAGTGAAACCAACGTTAACGTCCGTGGTATCAAACCCTACATCGGGTAAAACAGGCGATAAAATTGGAGTTACGGCGACTTTCTCTGTTGCCGTAGATAATGCGACGGCGACATTAGGCACAAATGATGTGACGTGGAGTTCGGGTCAAGGCTCAGCAACATGGATTGGTGAAGTGGAAATTCCGAGTTCATCAGCAGCAGATACAGAGTTTACTTATACGGTGAAAGGGTTCAGTGATACTCACGGCAATCTTGGCGATGAATCGACAAGTGGTGCCGTGTACTTAACCCCGTCAATCACGATTACTCCAATTACTGGCGGAGTGATTAACGAGACTGACGCG
>NZ_CAWPRC010000220.1:0-5300 GCF_963890165.1 Aliivibrio sp. SR45-2
TTAGCATGCTTGAATTATGTAAGTTATGCAGAGCTTCTGCTATTTCTAGTTCTTTAATATCATTTAAAATGAAGCGTAATTCTACTTCAGATACACTATTTCTTAAGCAGGCAATAGTTTTTATTATTTGTAGCTCTACTGAAGTTAATTGGTCGTATAAATTTTGAAAACAAAATTTAAGAGCATCTTGATAAGTTAATGAGTTTTTATTTAAAAGTTCTTCATGCCTCTTTCCAGAGCCAAGACCAAGAACATACCATTTAATCAAAAGTGGGTTGTGATGAAGTCTTCTTGCTAGATCTGCTAATGATGCGGAATTCCTTTTTTTTAAAATATCTATATTTAATAAAATTGATAGTTTTCGTATTAAACTAATTGAGGATTTTGAATCTAAACTATCTAATTTATATCTATATTCTATTTCACCTAATCCGATTCGTGTTGTAATTAATACTTTTGAACCATGAGGTATTTCTGCTAGGAATTTTCGTACATGTTGTTTATCAATTGTTTCGAGGTTATCAATACATAAAAGAATTTTGAATTCTTTCATATAAAGAGAAATTTCTTCTAATAATTCTTCTAAAGATATATCTGAATTCACACCTAGACTTTTACCTATGTCTTGGTATAAGCCTAATGTTGAAACGATAGCATCTCTTAGCTGTATAATACCAGATACAGTCAAGCGATTAGCTTTTAAGGTAACCCAAATTATCATATCAAATCGACTATTTTCAGAGTTTTCTGATGATTCAAGGACATCATATAAACATCTAATTGCTAATGCGGTTTTTCCTATGCCTCCTTCGCCAATTAAAGAAATCACTCGAGTATGAGAATAAATTAGTTCGGTTATTGAATGTCGCTCATCTTTTCTTCCCAGGAGGACTGTGTCATCATATTCAGGTAGGGGAAGATTACTATAAATTTTTGATTTTGAACTTTTCCAATATGAAGGTATTTGTAATGATAGTGCAAATGAAGGATTATTTAAATTTTCAAGTGCTTCATTTATATTTGTCCACCAATGGTTAGATCCTATTTTCTTTAGAGTAATTGAAAAATCTGTTAGATCATTTATATCATTATATTCTAATGGTCTTGAGTGACATATTCTATTTCTAGGTTGAGTTAAGTTGTTTAAACCTGCTACGATAATGTTAATATTATCAGTATCAATAAGGTCTTGTATGGTCTTATTTTTAGAAAGAATTTTAGCTAAATCAGAGAAGTCACTAAACTCAATTAAGTCGGATAACGAGTTTTCCTCTGAAAAATCCTCATTAAAATGACTCTTGAAACGATTTTTTGAATTATTCTCAACATCTGTAGGGGTAATTATGGTAGTTGAAATATTCATTGTGCATATGATGTGTCTTAAATCTGTTTCTATTGCAGATATTAATGAAAAGCAAGTCATTCTTGTAGCGAAAGTTCTAGATGTCATAAATAAGCCTAATTTTTATCATTATTCCCATAAATATACAGGTGGTTTCACTTTCGATAAAGAAAATTTTTTCATAACAAATGCATCAACACGATTTGCTACATTCGGCATTCTAGGTTTCTTTGAGTTTACCGTATTAAGTGGTAAATTTGGGCTTAATCTGCATGGTAGCAAACGTGTTATGCAGGCGTTATATTTTTTATTGAAACTTGCGTCATAATGCGCAACGCGCTACACTCTTCGTATGATTAAAACATTTAAGCACAAAGGTCTTAAAAAGTTTTTTGAGACTGGCAGTAAAGCGGGTATTCAAGCGAAACATGATCGCAAATTGAGAATGCAATTAGCCGTGATAGATACTGCAACCATTATTGATGATGTTGATTTGCCGGGCTTCAAGCTCCATCCTCTGAAAGGGGATAGAGATGGAATTTGGTCAATTACAGTAAATGGTAACTGGCGTGTTACTTTCGAGTTTATCGATGGTAATGCTTACATTTTAAATTATGAGGATTACCATTAATGGCTATGTACAATCCCCCACATCCAGGTGAGTTTATCCATGACGTTTATATGGAACCATTTGGCTATAGTTGTCGCTTTGTTGCTAAACAACTTGATGTTGCGGCTTCAACTCTAAATCGAGTGATAAAGGGTAAGAGTTCAATTTCACCTGAAATGGCATTACGTCTTTCAAAATCACTCGGTCGTACGCCTGAAAGTTGGCTAACGATGCAAGACAATTACGATCTATGGCAAGCAAAACAAAACGTGAATTTAACTAAGGTGCACACGATCAATTTTGCTATGGCGTAGTAAAATATAACAATCGCATCAACACGATTTACTACACTCGGCATCTCAGGTTGTCGGGTGTTTCTCGTTTTAGGGCGTCAATATTAAGTATAATTGCATAGTAGCAAACGTGTTATGCAGGCGTTGTGCGTACTGAGTCCGAAATTTTTTGCACTGTTCATCAAAAGGATCGCGGCTTTCGTAGTTTTGGCTTAGTAAGCGTTCCTTTCTTCTTTGTTGCCTTTTGGTTTTCGTCTTATTAGGTTCGGCAAATTAGCCCTTATGTCCTTAAGTTCAGGCGTTTCAGAGGCATTTTTACGCTTCAATTGTTCTTTGGTTATGCCTCATTTTATTCTGCATCATTGTTTTGCTCGTAGCATTTTTAATCCCAATTGTGGTTAGGATATTTGGTTTATCAGTTCCAAACTAGCTGAAACCAAGCCGTTCAAATGGCGTAAGAAATGTATCTGTTTTCCATTCACTTTATCTCGCAATTTAAGAACATTTTGTTCGCTTAATTGGCATCGGTAAATTAGAATCAGGGCTTAGAAAATCTTGGCAGAGCAGTTCTTTACCAAGTTGGCCAAGCCGAAAGTAAGCACGCACAACAATCGCATCAACACGATTTATTACATTCGGCGTTCTGGGTTTGTCTTGGGTTTTGTGATTAAGGCTGTTAATTCAGGTTGGTTTGCATGGTAATAAACGTGTTATGCCAGCGTTATGTAAACTAGGGAAGACTGTAGGATTTTCAGGTGATAGGATAGCCATCGGTCACCTGAATTTATATTTCTAGTTAGAACTGTATATCAACACCAGTAATAATTACAGGGTGTTCGTAATCTTCAGTTTTTCCTATCAGCTTATATTTAATGAAGAACTGACCATCACGACAATCAATATTAAATGAAGATGTATCAATTGTCTCTTCCGGGTGTTTGTCAGCTAATGTTTTGATGATTTGCATAACTATTCCTTAGTTTATGATTTAGAATTAAATGTATCCTTTTATTATCCTATTTTCAATATACTATATTCATGAGAATGTGATTTAGATTGTCGATTATAATGTTTTCTCCTTGTTTTTACTTGAATTCCTTTTTAAATTTTGGAAATAAGTTTACATAACAAATGCATCAACACGATTTGCTACATTCGGCATTCTGGGTTTCTTTAGCTTTACCGCATTAAGTGGTAAATTTAGACTTAATCTGCATGATAGCAAACGTGTTATGCAGGCGTTATGTGCTGCCGTGCTGTGCATGGTTGCATTACTCGTATAAAATAGAATGAATATTTTTCAAGTGTTTGTAGGGCAATATGGAATTAAATAACCCCGCGGGTAGATTACTTAAGATCTTAGAAAAGTGTAAAGCTATTCCTAGGACTGAAAAAACAAGAGATGCATGGGCTAAAGTACTAGATATTGAGAGTAAAGACCGAATATTACTTGTTGGTCGGGTTGGTAAGGTCTTTGCATTAGCTGACGAGATTGCAATTGAACTAGGTCGAGTTGAAGGGGTTGATATATCAAGATATATGTCATGGACCAAATATTTAGAAATAGCTCTTACCAGTTGTAATTTTGATGTAGCATGGCATGATTTTGTTTCTAAAATAAATGAGCCTACACTGGATTATCTACATATGGCTTCAGGTATGTTAGCCACTAATCGGCCTCAACCAGTTCTAGCATATGCTGAACTAGAAAGCATATATTCAGGGGCTAAAGATATTATAAAAGAGATTATTGCTGCAGACTTGCCACCTAAAATGAAGCAGTATTTTTTAGATCAACTCCGTAAAATTTGTACTGCTATTGAAGAATATCAAATTACAGGTTCACCTGAAGTACTCGATATAGTGGAAGCAACATTTGGTAAAGCCGTCTTATATAAAGAGTATTTGGATGTGCGTGAAACACATAAAAGTATTAGCAAGTTTTGGAAATTCATGGCTAATACAGCATTAGTAGTCTCAACTGTTGCTGGTGGCTTACAAATAGGTGATTACACGAAAAAGGCTTTTCCCGAACTTTCTGCACCTAGGGTTGCCGAAATAATAATTAGTAAACCATCTTCACCTGAGCTTTCTGAACAGATTTCAACCAGTGGCTAGAAGGCACATAACAAATGCATCAACACGATTTTCTACACTCGGCGTTGTCAGTTTGCCTTTAGTTTCAGTGATTAAGGCGGTAAAATTTGGCTAGGTCTGTATGGTAGAAAACGTGTTATGCAGGCGTTATAATTTTTTAAGGTAACGATATGATTAATAGCTCAAAGTTGAAATCTATAGCATTTACGACAACGAGACTTGAGGTTACAAATATTGACTCTTATTTGGTGTCAGGATTGCTGAAATCACAGTTATTATCTGAAATCGTTAGCTTACTTTCTCTCTCGGTTGTTGAATCGTTACCTCCATATTTTCATGATATTAATACTGAATCGGATGCTGAGATTTGGCTTTTGAAAATGGTATCAGAAAGCCATTTATTTTCAGTTAAACGTAAAGGTTTTGACCCGATTATTGGCTTCGTTTTCCTTTATGAATCAGATAATGCTACAGCCCATTTAGGTTATTTATTAGCTGAATCTAATTGGCATCAAGGTTACGGTAGTGAACTATTGTTTGGTTTGCTTAAAAGTTGTCGTGATAACCAATTAATAGAAAAACTTATTGGTGGCGTCGATATTGGAAATGTAGTTTCGGCAAAGTTACTTGAAAAAGTTGGTTTTGTTGCAGCTCAAGAAGGTGATAATGGCGTCATTTTCTACGAATGCGTGTTGTCTTAACCACAAATTATAACAATCGCATCAACACGATTTGCTACATTCGGCATTGTAGGTTTCTTTGGTTTTACCGTATTAAGTGGTAAATTTAGGTTGAATCTGCATGGTAGCAAACGTGTTATGCAGGCGTTATGTGTTGGTGTGCCCCACAGAATTAGAACACATTCTATACTTAGGTTATACCTATCTGGAGGCTACCATGAGCAAGCATTATACTAAATCTTATCCTGAAGAGTATCGTAAAGAAGCTGTCCGACTCG
>NZ_CAWPRC010000221.1:0-5231 GCF_963890165.1 Aliivibrio sp. SR45-2
TGTCGATGCAAACCAGTAAAACAGGAATGGCGACATGGGGATTACTTAATAATATATCGGGCGCGTTTGGGGCATTTCGTCGCTCTATTATCAAACAAGTTGGAGGGTGGGATACGCATACCGCAGAAGATCTGGATCTGACGATGAGGTTAAAACAATATAAAGGTCGTTATCGCAATATTGAATTGGATTTTTCTCCCAAAGCGATTGGTCATACCGATGTTCCGGAAACATTCACAGGATTAATGTCACAACGATTACGTTGGGATGGTGACTTACTCTTTATTTATCTTCGTAAGCATAAACAAGGGCTTACTCCTAAATTACTTGGATGGGGAAGTTTTTTATATACGTTGGTTTATGGAGTGCTTCAAGCTGTTCTTCTGCCTTTATTGATCACATTATTTAATTTTTATCTTTTTCTTTCTTTTCCAAATACCGTTGTATTCGCTGTTTTCAGTTGTTTATACGTTATCTATTTATTTTTTATCGCGCTCACTTTTCTTGTTTATCTTTGTCTTATTTCTGAAAGAGTAAAAGAAGACAGAGAAATGCTGTTGTGGTTAATGATCTATCCTTTTTATGCATTATTTATGAGATTTGTTACCGCATTTTCAATGGTTAATGAAATTGTTAGACGGAGTCACGAAGAGTCGAGTATGGCTCCGTGGTGGGTACTTAAACGAGGTAAAAGGTTTTAATTATCATGAAAGTTAAATTTCACTTAGATAAAAACAAAAAACCGACCACCGACAATGGCATGAAAGTAATGTATGGCGGAGCAAAGCGTGGTGGCTACCGTATTCGATGGTATTTTATTTTAGCTGTTATCTTAAGTCCAATTTTCATCATGGGGTATACGTTTTTAAAGCCGTATTTATTTATCGTCGCTCCAGGGATTATCACAACGGGTCCCGTAACGTTAACCGCAGCTCAAGATGGCATCGTAAAAATGATAGAAGTTGAAGACAGTGAATTTGTACTCTTTGATCAAACACTTATGCAATTGGACGATCCAATATTAGAAAAAGACATCTTTTTTATAAAAGAAGAGTTGATGCAATTGAATGCCTTTCAAAGTGAGAACACAGAAGAGGACTTATCTCCTTATTTTACGGCAATTAAAGCCGCAAAATATAATCTGAAAAAAATAACGAAGATAAAATTGAATTATGACCAGTACGCTAACGAGGGAAAAGTGTCTCAGGTTGATTATGCCGCTATTATTGGTATATATAATGCGTCTCAAACTTCATTAACTAGTGCCTATATTGCTCTAAATCAAGCTAAAATTGCGGATAAGCAAAGACAGTTAGCCGGTGGCGTTGCTCAGGTAACTCGTGCATTAAATCAAAATTTGACCACGAAACTAAATCAATTAGATACGCTTACCGTAAAAGCACCTTATATGGGATTAGTGATTGATATTAATACGTTGGTAGGGCAAAGAGTGAGCATAGGAGATCCCTTAGTCACGATTTCACCTGATGTCGCCCCATTTGTTATTAGCTATTTAGATCCAAAGCATATTGATAAGGCAAAGCTCGGAACCGAAGTGATGGTGACACTACCTAATGGAAAGAAGGTGAAAGCAAGGGTGTCTTTTTCTATTGGGTTAACCTCAAAAGTTCCGCCTCAATTAGCAAAACCTTTTGAAGGGGCTAAAGCATTATTAAAAGTGAAGATAACCTTTTTAGGCGGATTACTTGAAGGAGAGTGGGTTGAAGGGATGCCCGTTGAAGTGTCTTTTTAGATCAAATTATACTCTTGAGCGAATAAGAATGATGATGATTTGATTTCACATCGGTTTTACCTATTAATAAAATAGTTAGAAATGATTAGCATTCTTAAGATATACTTTTTACTATACTTGCTCACTTGATTTGTATCGGATAGTAAAATAATGGCAATCTCAGACTACAATACAATCGTAATTTTTGGTGCTTCTGGTGATCTTACTTATCGTAAGCTTATTCCTGCCTTGTATCACCTGTATGCTAGCAATCAATTACCAGCGTCGTTTTCTATTCTTGGTGTAAGTCGTACTCAGTATGATGACGATTCATATCGAGAGAAGTTGAAACAATCATTGCAAGAAATGGAAAAAACCGATCCTGCAACGTTAACGGCATTCTGTGAACACCTTCATTACCAAGCAATTAATACTTCTGACAAAGCAGACTATGGCCTGTTGGTAACCAAATTAGATGAAATTGCAGATAAATATCAAATAAAAGAACGAAATACGCTTTTCTATTTAGCAACGCCTCCAAGTTTGTACGGTGTTATCCCTGCATGTTTAGCGGCTCATGGTCTTAATGATGAATCAAATGGTTGGAAACGTCTTATCATTGAAAAGCCGTTTGGTTATGATTTGGAATCTGCGTTACAGCTGGGTAAAGAAATTCATAAGCATTTTGAAGAGCATCAAATTTACCGTATCGATCATTACTTAGGCAAAGAAACCGTACAGAACTTATTAGTATTGCGTTTTTCAAACATTATGTTTGAGCCATTATGGAACCGAAATTTCATTGAGTATGTTGAGATCACGGGCGCAGAATCTCTTGGTGTTGAAGAGCGTGGTGGTTATTACGATGGCTCTGGTGCAATGCGTGATATGTTCCAAAACCATTTGCTACAAGTGCTTGCAATGGTTGGTATGGAATCGCCTTCAGCTATTAACGCCGATTCTATGCGTGATGAAATAGCGAAAGTGCTGCAAAGTTTACAACCAATTTCTGAAGATGACTTACGAAACAACCTCGTTTTAGGTCAGTACACTGAATCAGAAGTTCGAGGGAATTTATTACCAAGCTACCGTGATGAACATGGGGTTGATGATAATTCTCGTACTGAAACGTATGTTGGTTTGAAAATGTTTATTAATAATTGGCGTTGGAATGGGGTTCCATTCTATGTCCGTACCGGTAAACGTCTTCCTACTCGTGTGACTGAAGTTGTTATACATTTCAAGAAAACACCACACCCTGTTTTTTCTAAAGATGCACCTGAAAACAAATTGGTTATTCGTATTCAACCAGATGAAGGCATTCAAATGCGTTTCGGCTTAAAAGAGCCGGGTTCTGGTTTTAAAGTAAAAGATGTTTCGATGGATTTTCATTATCAATCGCTAGCAGAAACAAACATGCTGACAGCGTATGAACGTTTGCTGATGGATGCACTTAATGGTGACGCGACTTTGTTTGCTCGCAGTGACGCCGTTAATGCATGTTGGAAGTTCGTACAGCCAATTCTTGATTTTAAGGAAGACCCCCAATCTTTATTTGGTTACGCTTGTGGTACGTGGGGACCAAAAGAAGCCGATCAGCTGCTAGAGCGTGATGATCGAGCGTGGCGTTTTCCTTGTAAAAATTTAACCGATACGGATTATTGCGAATTATGATAAATCATCAAATTTTAGAAACACCAGAACAAGTGGTTATTAGCCTAGCTGATGAGCTAAAGAGACTGAGTGAACAAGGTAAACCTGTACATGTCTCCCTCTCTGGTGGAAGCACGCCTAAAATGTTGTTTATGTTACTTGCTACTGATAAATATGCACAAAGCATTGAGTGGCAAAACCTGAACTTTTGGTGGGGAGATGAGCGTTGTGTTTCTCCTGATGATGCCGAAAGTAACTATGGTGAAGCGAATGAACTGTTGTTTTCTCACATTGTTATCCCTAGTGAGAATATTCACCGTATCCGTGGTGAAAATACACCAGAAGAAGAAGTGATTCGTTTTTCAAAAGAAATGGCAGAGTGCATCCCAACAGAAAATGGCATTCCAGTGTTTGACTGGATTCTATTAGGTGTTGGTGCTGATGGGCATACAGCTTCTCTTTTCCCACATGTGACTGATTATAATGATTCGAATCTTGCCATTGTTGCTGTTCATCCAGAATCAGGTCAGCGTCGAGTATCTAAAACAGCCAAAGTACTAGAGGCGGCAAAACGCATCAGCTACCTTGTTTTAGGCAAAGGAAAAGCAGAAATCGTACACGAAATTCACACAACACCAGCAAGTCAGCTGCCTTATCCCGCAGCAAATATCCAATCAACGTTGGGTACGACTGAGTGGTTTTTAGATTTGGACGCAGCAGCTCAAATTACTAATAAATAATGAATGCTGGAATAAACAAAGTTTAGGAGAGAAACATGAAAGGTGATATTGGTGTAATTGGTCTTGCTGTAATGGGACAAAATCTAATTCTTAATATGAATGATCACGGTTTTAAAGTGGTTGCTCATAACCGTACTGCGACAAAAGTAGACGAATTCCTAGAAGGACCAGCAAAAGACACAAATATTGTTGGTGCTTATTCATTGGAAGAACTTGTTGAGAAACTAGAAACACCACGCAAAATCATGTTAATGGTACGTGCTGGTGACGTTGTTGATACATTTATTGATAACCTTGTTCCTTTACTAGATAAAGGCGACATCATTATTGATGGTGGTAACACAAACTTCCCTGATACAAACCGCCGAGTAGCTGCACTTAAAGAAAAAGGCATTTACTTTATTGGTACAGGTGTTTCTGGTGGTGAAGAAGGTGCTCGTTTTGGTCCTTCAATTATGCCTGGTGGCTCACCAGAAGCATGGCCATTTGTTAAGCCAATCTTCCAAGCTATCTCTGCAAAAACAGATGATAATGAACCATGTTGTGATTGGGTTGGTAACGATGGTGCAGGTCACTTTGTTAAAATGGTACACAATGGCATCGAATACGGTGACATGCAGCTAATCACCGAAGCATACCAATTCATGAAAGATGGTTTAGGTATGAATCATGATGAAATGCAATCTGTGTTTACTGATTGGAACGAGACTGAGTTAAATAGCTATTTAGTCGAAATTACAGCGGATATTCTTGGTTATAAAGACGAAGATGGCGAGCCGTTAGTTGAAAAAATCCTTGATACAGCTGGCCAAAAAGGTACGGGTAAATGGACTGGTATCAATGCACTTGATATGGGCATTCCACTGACGCTGATCACTGAATCTGTCTTCGCTCGTTGCCTATCTGCACTAAAAGATCAACGTGTTGAAGCAGAGCAATTGTTTGCTAAAACAACCGTTGCAGTTGAAGGCGATAAGCAAGTATGGATTGATGCGTTACGCCAAGCGTTACTTGCATCTAAGATTATTTCTTATGCTCAAGGTTTCATGTTAATGCGTGAAGCGTCAAATGAAAATGGCTGGGATCTAAATTACGGTAATGTCGCG
>NZ_CAWPRC010000222.1:0-5205 GCF_963890165.1 Aliivibrio sp. SR45-2
ATCAGCCTTATTCTTCACCCATACTAGTAAATACAAGATTACTTATCGGTGGGTGTTGAATGGCAAAAGATCTAAAAATAAAGTTCACAATCTGTTTGTTACTACTGCTGCCCATTTGTCTATGGCGCATTTCTTATCACGTATCCGACATTTGGTGGATTGAAAATATAACGGGGATCCCAAGCGCTATTGCAACCGTTTACTACTCTGGTTTTATTCTTTTCCTTATTTTTCGATATTATTTATATTCATTTTGTTCTTTGCTTTTAGCCTTTCTGTGCTCCTATCAAAAACCAGCACAACTGTATTCAAACATTCCCTGCTCTGACCCTTTAAAGATCGTCCAATATAATCTTTTTTATACTAATCCTGATCTTAGTCCTTTTTTAACTTACCTCACGGAAAACGACATTGATTTAGTCATATTACAAGAAACATCACCTTGGCATGGGGATCGCTTTATGGAGATCACAGACAACTACCCTTATCAATTTGGCGGAACCCCAGGCTTAGGCTATCCAAGCGGACAAATGATCATAAGTAAGCAGCCTATTAACCTAAGGGCACAAAATACCCCTGCAGGACATTTTATGATAAGTGGAGTATGGCAAAGCAGTGAAAAACGTCCAATAAGCTTATATACCGCTCACCCTCCATCACCACGAACAAAGCAACTTTGGTATGAAAGAAATGCATTAATTGAAAGTTTAGAACGATTGGCTGATTATTCCCCTTATTCAGATACACTCATTATTGGAGACTTTAATTTATCTTCAAACACCAAACGTTTTGTGCATACCTTTGAGGAGTATGATACTGCACCGGTGGCAAGCTGGCCGATGGAGATAACAGGAATATCGATACCGAAAACCTTTAGAATTGCGATTGATCATCTCTGGTTAAGAAATATAGACACAAATTCACTCTCTATTTGTAAACGAGAAGTGCTTCCTCAGTTTTCTGGTTCAGACCACCTTGCTGTACTAACCTATTTATCTACAAAAAAAGAAAGCTTTTAGTCAACGTAAACATAACCATTTAACGTTATAAAAAAGAAAGTACCACATGATCCACATAAACATTTTTTACAATTTATTTTAAATAACTTTTCCATTTTCGTTCTTCTTATTCGAAATACAGCAGTCCGTTTATTACATGCTTGACACTTGTACTCAAAAACCATTTTCAAATCCACTATTCAACCAATATTCATCGTCTCATAGTAAATTTTTCATAGTAAATTTTTCATAGTAGCATTACGTTGTCATTTCAATATCCATTTAAAAATAGTCGCCTACTAACTGTCCCTCTCAGCCCACTTATACAGTCCGTTCATAACAAGAGAAAGTACAAAACAGACAGTAAATAAAGGGGAGACCCACCCCATTGAATCAAGAACCCTCCAACTAAAGGAGCAAAGGCAAAACCTAACCCACACTTAAAATAAAGCAGACCATCAACCAAAAAACATTTACGACCAAACTTATTTGAGAGCCAACCTGAATATAAACCAGAAAACGACCCAACGATTACTGAACCCGCTAAAATGGCCCCTACCGTCATCGCACTCACATGAAAATCTTGATAAAGAATAATAATATTGCAAAAATGTAAGTATCATAAAAATAAACTTGTATAAAAATGCTAAAGATACGATATTTAAAGATAAAATATAAATTTATGGTGGTAAATATGTTTTCTGAATGCATTAAAGAAATACGTAAAAAACAAAACTTAACCCAGTTAGAGTTCTCAACACATTTAAATTTGATAGATGCTGAATTCCACGCATTAGACGCCGTTACAGTCAGTCGCTGGGAACGAGGGATTACAAAACCATCACTGAAGAAGTGCATCCGCATTTTAAGATTGTTTGATTACGACCTTAAATACTTCTTATTGAATAATGATTATGCCTCTGATATGTCAGCCTTAGATACAATAATGGACAAACGATTTAATGATAGGCTCCTAAAGTTACATAATATCCAACAATATTATTATAATAATATCAATCATGTAGAGTTCAAAATAAAAACAATACCAAAAGATCAAAGAATGATAATAAATCTATTATCAAGTTTATATAATCATTTAGATATTGAAAAAGATTCATTATTTAATATCGATTTATACCTATACCAAACAAGAAACAAACTAATTGGATTAACGTTTCATAATAACGATGACGACCATATATTAGGTCACTCGATTAGCTTTTACTTTAATACTGATGAATTTTCATCACAAATAAAAAATAACAAATGTAAAATAGATTATACAAAAAGCATTGCATATAAAGAAGGGAAAGACATTACCCTTTATAATTGTTCTAGATATTCATCTTCAGAAGAATTATTTAAATTTCAAATAATAAATGATGTTAGTTTATTGTGTAAAAATAGTAGCATCCAATATTATTCCATACGATTAGGATTAAAGATAATGTATGATTTTCTAATCAGTCTTGGCTTCGAACTATCCTCTTATCAAAATGAACATCCTAAAGGAGAAATATCGGTAGGAAGAAAAAAATATCGTGATGCGATTTTATCGGTAAAAGTTGAAAAACTATTATCAAACGTAGAATTGATAAATATATTAAAAGAGGAAAAAGTACAAGGCATCTCAGGTTAAACTTAAAAAAAGAATGCCTATGTGGTATTTATTTTTAAACATAGAATGAATATCTATATATAATTGAGGTATTTATGTTTTCCCTGTATTTAAAGCAGAAAAGAATAGAAAGAAACTTGACTCAAAGTAATCTCGCAGCACAACTTAACTTATACTCAGAAGGCTTCCAAAAACTCGACAGTGTTACGATCAGTCGCTGGGAAAGAGGAACCACGCGCCCACCTATCTATAAAGCCATTCAAGTTGCTCGCTTTTTTGAGCTTGATATTTTTGATTTATTACTTAATCTGAGTGTCGATTCAAAAGAAAAAAAATATGAAGACTTACTTCTAAGCCAATTTAATTCATACAGCAGTAAAATTAAAACCGTAAGTTATGATTCAAATAAGGAAAAAATAGATATTGAACTAATACAAAAACCACTAGACATTGATAATGGATATGAAAGGTTTACGTCTGCTATTGAGCAATATTATCATAGCTTGGACTTTCAAGACGAGAAAGAAAACATAGAAGGCATAGATATTCCACTTTTACACAGTAGAAACAAGTGTGACATTTACCGATACAGTAACTTACATAACAATAAGAAATCAGGGCATAATCTGAATTTTTACTATCTTGTCGATGATATTAAAAATGAATTACGATTAAAAAAAACAAATATATCCTTAACTAACACAACAAGTTATACAAAATCAAAAGAGGATATGGCTTTATATAATTACTCTAGCTTTTCTATTGATAAAGATACGTTTAATTATCTTAATTACAATATACTCGTGAATCTAGCAAGAAAAAGCAACATCACAATGTACTATGTGAAAACCTATGGAAAAGATATGTTTACTCATTTAATTTACTTAGGGTTTCAAATAGAGTGTTACGGAGTGAAATCTGATACTGGCGAATTCAATGTGGGAAACATCTCTTATAGAGAGTGTATATTATCGATTAATACGTCTTTACTTCTAGCCAATAAAGAAGTGCTACGATTTATGCAAGAACAGCATAACAAGGCTTATTTTTCTGAGAAATAATCTTAATCAGTCACACCATAGCGTAAATATTTCCTTAACGTAACATCAATAATAATTAAACTTACTAAACAATAAAAACATGATATCGTTAGTTTTCCTGTGCCTATGAATTATAAACATGACTTTTACTAAACAACATTTATTACGATACTTCCCTTTTTATATTGCTGCTCTTTTAGCACTAACACCATGGGTAAACTCCCCAACGGCTCTTGTCATGGGATTTGCTTTAGCCAGCTTTGGCTTTGTCCCTACCAATTTATCTTTAGGTAAAATCACAAAAAAACTCTTAGCTTATTCTATTGTAGGTTTAGGGTTTGGCATTCAACTAAATGAAGCGATAGAAGCAACGTCGAATGGGATTGGTATCATTCTATCTACGATTGTAGGTACGCTTATTTTTGGTTGGTTCCTCGCTAAAAAAATGAAACTAGATAAAGTTACTGGGCATTTAATTGCATCAGGAACAGCTATTTGTGGTGGCAGTGCCATAGCAGCTGTAGCTCCTGCAATTAATGCAGATGAAGAGTCGACAGGTTTAGCTTTAGCGACGGTATTTGTACTTAACTCTATTGCTCTTTTTATTTTCCCCGTTATTGGGCATGCATTAGAACTCAGTCAACATGCTTTTGGTACATGGGCTGCAATTGCTATTCACGATACTTCATCAGTTGTTGGTGCCGCTTCTGCTTATGGTGAAGAGGCTTTAAAAACAGCAACAACCCTAAAACTTGCCCGAGCACTGTGGATTGTCCCTGTGGCCTTAATCAGTGCCCTATTATTCAAAAATACGAGTAAAAAAATAACGATTCCTTATTTTATTTTATTCTATTGTTTAGCCATCTTAATCAATGATAACTTACCTCAATTTCATGTCGTTTATGATGGTATTTTTAACCTATCAAAAAAACTATTAGTACTTTGTCTGTTTTTTATTGGGTGCAGTATTTCAATTGAGAAGATCAAATCTGCAGGTGCAAAGCCACTGATCTTTGGAGTGACGTTATGGGTGATTATCTCCATCACATTCTCTAATTAGTATACAAGTAAAAAAGCCAATGATAAGAATAGCAAAGGAACGTACTTCGCTATTGGTCGTAGCAATGTAACTAAAAGACAATATAACGATAAGCAGCAGAAGTTGTTGGTAATATTCAGTAAGTGAATGTTCACTTAACCCGTTATGTAAGGTAACAATGTCAGTGCGAACAACCAGATAAGCGACTGTTGCAAAAATGCATTGAATAAAAAGCTGAAGTATTCCTTTTTGAATTGCTTTTATTTCTTCTGATTTTGAATAGGAGAAAAACATCACCGTCTCTTTATTTTTATTGACTAAGTTATCATTATAAGAGAGCGGTGATGTGTAGTCTGCGTCTATTTATAGAAAATATGATTCCATAACAGCAGTTTGAAATACTGTAATTTCTATGGGATGTTATTTATTATCCAAAATAATGAAGTGGTTGAGATAATCACCCATAACGTCACTCCAAAGATCAGTGGCTTTGCACCTGCAGATTTGATC
>NZ_CAWPRC010000223.1:0-4973 GCF_963890165.1 Aliivibrio sp. SR45-2
GGCAACAAAGAAAAAGGAAACCCACCTTACTTTCACACCTAAAAAACTAATGGTTCAATCGCTGAACTGAACCAAAAAACTGCATTCTTAAAGTTCGTATAACGCCTGCATAACACGTTTGCTACTATGCAGATTAAGCCTAAATTTACCACTTAATGCGGTAAACCAAAAGAAACCTAGAACGCCGAATGTAGCAAATCGTGTTGATGCATTTGTTATATTTTCTAGTTCAACGAGCTAAAATATGCTTCAATTTCAGCTTTAGTCATTTCTTTGGTTTCATTGGAAAAACAGTAGTAATCAGGACGTTGGTCACTAAAATACTGCATTGTCATTACTGGTTTTTTCAGATGAGGAAACAAACCTATAGGCATGTTATAGCTACCAGTGCTATTCAAACGATAGAATAAATGAGTACCACAATTATTACAGAACCCTCTAGTTGCCCAAGGTGACGATTTGTATTCTTTAATTGCCTTAATACCTTCAAATTTAACACCAGTTCCACATTCAACAGCGAATAATGGCCCACCGCCCCAAGTTCTACATGTTTCACAATGGCAGACAGTAAACTTAGGGTTTACCTCAGAGGCTTCAATTTTCACATCCCCACATAAGCAACTGACTATTTTGTTATTTGAATCTGACATTCCGTTTATCCTCATGTAAATAGCGTCATAAATGATGACGTATCAAACAATTAAATCATGTATAAATAAACAGTGCAAAATGAACAACTGTATGTGTGAACAGTATCAAAAAGAAAATATAACGCCTGCATAACACGTTTACTACTATGCAATTATACTCAATATTGACGCCTTAAAACGAGAAACACCCGACAACCTGAGATGCCGAGTGTAGTAAATCGTGTTGATGCATTTGTTATGTTTTAATCTTGTAACTTAACCCTTTCCCATTCTGTTTTTAATATTGTTCGAGTTAAACGTTCGATTTTTTCAAGACTGTCCCAAAATTCATCATGACCATTTTCGTGAACCTTGTCATTCTTAGCTATATTAAAGAGATTTTCTAATTCTAAAATTAATTCTTTTGAGTCATTTTCATTTGGATTTAAATGAAGGTTAATCCTCGCCTTCAAAGACCAAGCTTCACTTTCATCAAGTTCTAATTGATTATAAATATTAATCACTTGATCTATATGTTTATCATTTTTTAGGGAACTTAACTTAGCCTCTCTAGTTTTAGTATGCGAATCGAGTTTCTGAATTGATGCAATATAATCAGCAACAGTTGCTCTGAGACTGTTAATCCAATTTTGTCTATTGTTTGCTATAACTTCCTTTTTAGATTTTTCAATTTCGAGTCTATTTCGTTCTTCAGCTAATTCACGTTGCTGCTGCATTGTTTTATTGACATTTTTTATTGTCATCAAAGTCGATGCAATAACCACAAACCCCGTAATTAATATACTACCAACTGCAACCCAATCAGTCTGTGATGATGCGATTATATTTATTTGTGGCAACTCTTTTATTAACACATCAGCTTGTAACACACTCACTTTGACCTTCCTTACTTAGTTGATTTTAAAACATAACGCTGGCATAACACGTTTATTACCATGCAGACCAACCTGAATTTTACCACCTTAATCACTAAACCTAAGACAAACCCAGAACGCCGAATGTAATAAATCGTGTTGATGCGATTGTTGTGCGTGCTTACTTTCGGCTTGGCCAACTTGATAAAGAACTGCCCTGCCAAGATTTTCTAAGCCCTGATTCTAATTTACCGATGGCAATTAAGCGAACAAAATGTTCTTAAATTGCGAGATAAAGTGAATGGAAAACAAATACATTTTTTACGCCATTTGAACGACTTGGTTTCAGCAGATTTGGAACTGATAAACCAAATATACTTGCCACTACTGGGATTGAAAATGCTGCGAGTAAAACACTGATGCAGACTAAAATGAGGCATAACCAAAGAACAATTGAAGCGTAAATTAACTTCTGAAACGCCTGAACTTAAGAAAATAAGGGCTAATTTGCCGAACCTGATAATACGAAAACCAAAAGGCAGCAAAGAAGAAAGGAACGCTTACTAAGCCAAAACTACGAAAGCCGCGATCCTTTTGATGAACCGTGCAAAAAATTTCGGACTCAGTACGCACAACGCCGCCATAACACGTGCTGACGACTCACTTTCCAAACCAATTATACTCTAAACCAAAAACGCCGAATGTTATAAGCATCGTGTTGATGGCTTTGTTATGTGCGCTGTTGAACATTAAGTACCATTGGAACATAACGAATACCGTTTAAGCTTAACTCTTCTGATACAGGCTTAAATCCAACTTTTTTATAGAAACCGAGCGCATAAATCGAAGCTTTAACGCTAATTAATTTTGCACCACTTACCGCCTTCATTTCTTCAACTAAACCCTTAGCCACACCAAAACCGTGATATTCAGTTTTAACGTAAAGATGACCAATATAACTTTCGTCACGCCAAGCTATATAACCGATAATTTCGTTATCAATAGTGGCTTTAATCGCTGAATAAATACTGTCATCCTTTACCTTGTCGATATCAGATTTAAACGCCATTTTGATAGCTTTTTGACCTTCAGAATTAAGAAGAGGTACAACATGCTTATCATTAACAGCTTCACCTAATTTAAGAATTACATCTAAATCTTGATGAGTCACTTTTTCATACGAAAATTCCATTTTTACTCCTAGCACATAACGCCTGCATAACACGTTTGCTACCATGCAGATTAAGCCTAAATTTACCACTTAACACGGTAAACTCAAAGAAACCTAGAATGCCGAATGTAGTAAATCGTGTTGATGCATTTGTTATGTGTATACTCATTACGTTTACGATTTAACTTCTTCTTGGCGCTTAGCTGAAGATCTAGGCTCATTAGGCTTAACTACTGTAGACAAAAATATATCTTTATATATACCTTTTATTGATGCCGTTGTGACAGCAAACCCTGCAATTAAAATATATAAATCAATCTCATTTAGTAATTTTTTAGCTTCATCATTAAATGTGCCTAAAACTAATAATAGGCCGCAAACAATACCACTCGACTGTAAAAAGGCATTAACCATAACAGCTTGATTAAATTCTCGTTTAGTTACATGACACCTATATGCATAGATAAGAATGAAAATACCCCCCAATATCGCTGAAGGGATATAAATAGCTTTATCCATTTTTATCTCCTTTTGCGACCGAATCTCCAATTATCCCACCAATTATTCCACCAATAAGTGCACCGAACGGACCACCAATAGATGCACCAAATATTGCGCCTCCTGCGGCAGCTCCCATAACCCTTGAGCTATCACGCTCAGGCTCTGGCGGTTTATGATAAATCTCGTAGTTAACATTAAGATCTTCGACCCCATTAGCCTCTTCGTCGGAATAATTGATAATCCCTGTTGGATACTCCCAAACTTTCATTCCAATTTCATACAGTGCGCCACATTCGCTACATTGCTCAGAAATTAAAGCACTGTATTCTGTTTCATCACCCATCTCTCGACTTGAACCACCAGTAGCTTCAAAATAGATATCTTCTTCATTTAACTCATGTTCTGAATCACAATTGGAACATCGAAACTTCGCATTCCCTACTATACCGTCACTCATAATCTAATTATTCCTTAAATACACATAACGCCTGCATAACACGTTTGCTACCATACAGATTAAGCCCAAATTTACCACTTAACACGGTAAACTCAAAGAAACCTAGAATGCCGAATGTAGCAAATCGTGTTGATGCATTTGTTATGTTGTATAAACGCAATACTATTTACTTAATGATTTTATTCTTTTCTCTAATTTAGATTGTACCCAAGAGTTACTTTCATCATTAAACAAGCATCGACGATCATTAATACTTTCAAATTGCCAAAAATAATCAGGGGCATTTAATACACACATCCCGCCTTCAACTTTAAAAGAATCATTATTACAAGTCACATAGCCATTATTCAAATATGTAATACTTTTTATAACTCTTGTATCAACAACACTCATTAGTTTAGCTTCAACTGAATTATATTCACTTGCTTTATACCAACTTGCAAGAGCCGAAGAAGCCATCTTGTTAAATCTGAATATATCGTCTAATTCATCATATTGCATAACTAACTGCCCAAAAGACTGTTTTTTAGCCAAATTATAATTAGTCTTATTTGTGTTCAAATAAACATAATTACCTGTAGCAATATCAAGTTCATATTGATTCAGCCGAGCTTCTCTTGTTATTGGGTACATCCAGTTATTTAAAAACCGCACATAATCAAGCTTATTAAAACCAAGATCACAAAAAGTCCAATACCTTAATAGTAAATCAACTTTTTTAGACAACATCACTTCATAAGTAATATCACCGTTATCTTTTAATTTTGGACTGTCGCCATGAGCAATTGAGTTTCTAATTTTTTTTAGATGTCCAAAATCATTTGTAGTTAAATTGATAATACTAATAATTTGTTTATCAGTTTTAGAGCATTTAAATTCAAATTTTTCACCAAAAGATGAAAAGCTTGAATTTTCAATAGATTGAAGTTGCAGAGCAATGCTATCATATACTTTAATATTTACTGATTCCACAGCCTCAGTTTCGCTTTTCTCTTTAATATATGATTTAATTTTCCTACAAACCTTTCTAAACTGACTATTAGATAATTTATTATCGTACTCTCTTGCAAATAAACTCACATAACGATCAAGTAAGCTGACATATGCGAGTAATTGATACTCCCAGTAGCCTTCGAAAGCAAACATCCCAGCAACTCTTGCCCATATATCTTCATGTGTTTGTGATTTCTGACCAAAATATTCCTTGAACAAACGGTCCCACTTCCCATTTTCAAATAAATAACTAGATGATACAAAACAATCTATCTTTCTTTTAACGTTAGATTCTTCCGGAGTATTATTCGCATAATATAACGATAAATTTCTGCTTTTATCTGTTC
>NZ_CAWPRC010000224.1:0-4601 GCF_963890165.1 Aliivibrio sp. SR45-2
AAAACATCCCCTATCTTTCTAGGGCAGATAAATAATACTGAAATGGGAATGTTGGAAAATAAAACAAAGGATTTAATTATTCAGCTTAGAAATTGGGCTGAAAAACAAGGTTACGCTATTTAAGATAAAACTGGTAATCTAAAGTCGCATAACAAATGCATCAACACGATTTACTACACTCGGCATCCTCAGGTTGTCGGGTGTTTCTCGTTTTAGGGCGTCAATTTTAAGTATAATTGCATAGTAGTAAACGTGTTATGCAGGCGTTGTGCGTACTGAGTCCGAAATTTTTTGCACGGTTCATCAAAAGGATCGAGGCTTTCGTAGTTTCGGCTTAGTAAGCGTAAATTTCTTCTTTAGTGGCCTTTTGGTTTTCATTTCATCAGGTCCGGAAAATTAGCCCTTATTTCCCTAAGTTCAGGCGTTTCAGAGGCATTTTTACGCTTCAATTGTTCTTTGGTTATGCCTCATTTTATTCTGCATCAGTGTTTTGCTCGCAGCATTTTCAATCCCAGTTGTGGCGAGTGTATTTAGTTTATCAGTTCCAAACCGGCTGAAACCAAGCCGTTCAAATGGCGCAAAAAATGTGTCTGTTTTCCATTCACTTTATCTCGCAATTTAAGAACATTTTGTTCGCTTAATTACTATCGGTAAATTAGAATCAGGGCTTAGAAAATCTTGGCAGGGCAGTTCTTTACCAAGTTGGCCAAGCCGAAAGCAAGCACGCACAACAATCGCATCAACACGATGCTTATTACATTCGGCGTTTTTGGTTTGAAGTGTAATTGGTTTGGAAAGTTGGTCGTCAGCACGTGTTATGCAAGCGTTAAATGGCTAGGAGGTAAAATTGGAAAATATTGAAAAATTTAATCTAACCGTATCAGAAATATTAAGTCGAAGTTATGAAAGTTTTCCTAGTGAAATCGATTTTTATTATAGAGATATTGCTTTTTCTGTTGCTCAATATTATGGCGAAGATTATTTTCAAGATAATGGCTTAAATCTTGAAGTTATTTGCCGGGATACAATGACTTGGTTAGAACAAGCTGGATACTTATGGCTTAGATTTCCAGTCGGTCAGGAGCAGTCCCATGGTGTTAGGTTGTCGCCAAAAGCTCTAGAGTTGATGAATATGATCCCAACATCTCTAGATCAAAAAAAATCAATTGGCGACATCCTACTAGGTGGAGTAAAAGAAACTGGTAAATTAGGAGCTTTAGATGCAATTAAAGCTTTGCTTTCTGCAGGGGTCACATTAATTGGGTCGTGATTAGTATCGCCATTTAACAAATGCATCAACACGATTTGCTACATTCGGCATTCTAGGTTTCTTTGAGTTTACCGTGTTAAGTGGTAAATTTGAGCCTAATCTGCATGGTAGCAAACGTGTTATGCAGGCGTTATACGAACTCTGAGAATGCAGTTTTTTGGTTCAGTTCAGCGATTGAACCATTAGCTTTTTAGGTGTGAAAGTAGGGCGGTTTTCCTTTTCCTTTTCCTTTTTCTTTGTTGCCTTTTGGTGTTCGTTTTATCAGGTTCGGCATTGAACTATTATTGCCCCAAATTCAGGCGTTTCAGAAACCAATTTACGCTTCAATTGTTCTTTGGCTATGCCTCATTTTAACCTGCATCAGTGTTTTCCTCTTAGCATTTTCAATCCCAGTTGTGGCAATGATATTTGGTTTATTAGCTCAAAACTTGCTGAAACTCAGTCGTACAAATGGTGTAAGAAAAAGGATTGTTTCGTTTCACAGTTATTGCTGTTGATTGGATATTTTGCTCGCTTAATTGAGATAGTCTAATTAAACTCAGTTTACAGCAAATCTTGGTAAATCAGTTCTTTACCAAGTTTATCGGAGCGAAAGCAAGGCTCGTATAACAAAGCAATCAACACGATGCTATTTACATTCGGCATTCGCGGTTTAAAGTATAATTGGTTTTGTAAGTCGGTCTTTCGCACGTGTTATTGCGGCGTTAGGTGTTTCTTTCCTTAAATATCATTTTGCGGTACACTGTTTTATTTTACTTTTGAGGTTGAAGTGAAAACATTATTAAGCTCTTTATCAACAACATTCCAGCAAAGGTTATCGAATCCTTTAATTGGGTCTTTTATTCTAAGTTGGACAGCAATAAATATAAAAATAATAGTCAATATATCATCGTTGACAGGGCTGGAAAGAGTAAAGTATATAGATACCTTATATTTTGATTTTGAATCAGATCTATTTCTTCCTATTGTAATGTCATTGTTTTATATATTTATCATTCCTTTAATTCAACGATGGGTAGATCGAGCTAAATATAGACTAGTAGATAAAGATAGAAAATCAGATAAGAATGTACAATTAAGTGGTGAATTAAAATCGCTATCTAAGATAAATGAACAGCAAAGTAAATCAACACTTGATTATTGGAGTAAAGTTCAAGATAAAAATTTAGAACGAGAGTCAGAAATAGCTAAACTTAATCTTACCAATTGGATTTCCGAGAGGGATGAATTAAATTCTAAGGTAACAGAGTTAAGCAAAGAGTTAAAAAACAAAGAAAATGAGAGTGTTAGTAATTCGTTAAAGTTAAATAAAGAAATTGACATGTTGAACGAAAGAATGGCGTTTGATTTTAGTAAAATAGAGCATGTTAAAAGTTTTAATAATAATTATAATGTTGAGCTGAGTCATTTAGAATCTGATTTTTATAAGTATAAAGATTTATATGATTACATCGAATCAATTCGAGATAGCCTTAGTGTGGAAGATCGTCAGAGTTTTGGTAATTTAAGTTATAATTCAATTGGAGATATTGGTTTTTCAATTAAATCATACAACGAATTGAATAAAAGTGAGATGAGTCAATATCATAATATTGCAACAAATAATTATAGTTTAATTATTAAAATGTTAAACTTACTTTCATCTGAGAATATTGATTATTTAAAAAGTAAACGACCAAATGACGATTTCTTTTCAATTCTAAAAGAAATAAACTCAACACTAAACGCACAAGAAAACACCTAACAAATGCATCAACACGATTTGCTACATTCGGCATTCTAGATTTCTTTTGGTTTACCGTATTAAGTGGTAAATTTAAGCTTAATCTGCATGGTAGCAAACGTGTTATGCAGGCGTTATACGAATGATTAGTATTGAGGGATACAATGTTAGACATCACAGAAAATGTAGTGTTAATTCGCATCAATCGTTTATTTGATGAGACTATGACACAAGAAGCTCTATACGAAGCAACTCGTGGGGTTTGGGTTATTGGTCCGCGAAGAGAGAAAGTAGACATTGCATTTAGTGTCTATAAGGGTGAAGTAAAAGGGGTCTATAAAGTTTTAAGTTGGCATCCTGCTGGCACGACATCTTATGAAACTCGTCCTGTAGAAGAACTGAAACGTGATGGTCGCTGGGAATTTACTGGTGAGATTGCTAATGCTGAAATAAGAGATAAATATCTAGGTAAATCTGTCGCCGATTATTTTTCAAAAGGTAACTCTAATCCGATTAAGTATATCAATTGTTAAATTCGTATAACAAATGCATCAACACGATTTGCTACATTCGGCGTTGTCAGTTTGCCTTTAGTTTCAGTGATTAAGGCGTTAAAATTTAGCTAGGTCTGTATCGTAGCAAACGTGTTATGCAGGCGTTATGCATTTTAGGAGTATTTATATTTATGTTTGAAGATATGACAAGATCAATAAAAGCTAGTTTATACGAACGTGTATCTAGTCCGCTTTTTGGTGCTTTTTTAGTATCTTGGTCACTGTGGAATTACAAAGTTATACTTATAATCTTTTCATCTTTACCAGTGATAGAAAAGATTGATCATCTTGAAGGAATCACTGTTTATAAAGATACGTTTGATTTCGTTACGTGTGGTTTTGTATATCCTTTATTTTCTTCTCTTCTCTTTATTTTTCTATATCCATTTCCAGCAAAAATTATTTATGGTTATTGGAATAGAAAACAAAAAGAATTAAAAGAACTAAAACAAAAAATTGAGGATGAGACGCCATTAACCATTGAAGAGTCTAGAAGGATTCGACGAAATGCAATGCGTCTAGAGGTTGAATTTGAAGAGGAATTAAATCGTAAAGAGGAGGAATTAAATAAACTTAAAGAATTAATTCAAACTCTACAGTCTAAAGAATCTGAAGTTCAAATAAAAACTACTGGGAAATCACGCGATGAAACAGTAGTTTTTAATGATGAGCAACTAAGTGTAATTGCTTATATTGCGGGTAAAGGCGGTACAGTACTGGATCAGGAGTATCTGAGAGATATAAAACTTGACGTTGTTAAAGCGAAATATTATTTGGAAGATTTAGAATCTAAAAAGTATATTCGTCGAGACTACAGGGCGGGTGCACATCATTCAGATTTGACAACATTAGGCAAAAAATTAGCAATCGAAAAAAGTTTTGTGCAATAAATGCATAACAAATGCATCAACACGATTTGCTACACTCGGCGTTGTCAGTTTGCCTTTAGTTTCAGTGATTAAGGCGTTAAAATTCAGCTAAGTCTGTATCGTAGCAAACGTGTTATGCAGGCGTTGTGCGTACTGAGTCCGAAATTTTTTGCACGGTTCATCAA
>NZ_CAWPRC010000225.1:0-4543 GCF_963890165.1 Aliivibrio sp. SR45-2
CCTATAGTAATTAAGTTCTTAATGGGAAAACTACAAAAAAACCGTACACAAGAGGGATAATAATAATTGGATCAAGATCATTATTATTATCTAATTAAGCGTTTTTAGTATAAAATTGACGCTGCCATGATACATTGTTGCTCTTAAACTGTTAAGATGCACTCTCAAATGGAGAGTTACATGACAAGTAAAACAAAAGCAACGCGCGAAGTTAAAACAGGGAAGAAAACGAAGCAAGCCAATACGGATACTGCGGCTAAGCAAGATCCTCGTATAAAGATCGAAGACATTTTAGCACAAAGAGAATTTGATAAAATGTTTGAGTTATAAGCTTGCTTTATATAGCTAAGTGCAAAAGAGAAGAACGTATAGCTATAAACGCTTACGTTCTTTTTTTTGGTTACAACTTTAATGATGAATAAGAGCATCGTTTGAATTAACGGTATTTAGATTGAGTCATCAGATAGGTAATTAAACTATTCATAACGCTATTTTTTACTATATCTAATGACTTATTTAGCATGTAGATTGTAATGTATATTACAAATAAAGATAAATATTTCCCCCAGATATTTATCTTTATATTCATTATGGGGAAAAATTATTAAGGTTTAGGAATGAAGCTTAAAAGCTTGGTATTGAGTATTAGTGCAATATTGTTGGGCGGTTGTGGAACGACTATTGAAAAACAAGATTATAACGCTGATTTGATTATTAATAATGGACAAATATTAACGATTAATTCTTCAATGCAAGTTATCGATAATGGTGTTGTTGTGGTTAAAAACAATAAGATCATTGCCGTTGGTAGCGCTGAATTATTAGAACAATACCAAGCACCTAAAGTGATTGATGCAGAAGATGGTATCGTTATGCCAGGTATGACAAATAGCCATAACCATTTACCGATGATCGCTTTTCGAGGTTTAGGAGAGGAGGGTATTTCAAATCGATTATTTGCGTATTTTTTCCCATTAGAATCTGAGAAATTAAGCAGAGAACTAATTTATAGCGCAACTAAATTAGGGGCGATTGATTTAGCTCAAAGTGGAGTAACAACTTACGCTGATATGTATTACCACATGGATGAAATGGCAAAAGCCACCAAAGAGGTAGGCTTAAGAGCCGTTCTTGGTGAAACGGTGATTAAATTTCCGGTGGTAGATGCTAAGCAACCTTATGGGGGAATAGAATACGCGGAATCATTTATTAATGAATATAAAAATGATCCTCTAATTACGCCGGCGTATGCGCCTCATGCTGTTTACACCGTAAGTAAAGATAAGCTTCAAGAGATTAATGGATTATCAGAGAAATACGATGTGCCCGTGTTAATTCACGTTGCTGAGTTTCCAAACGAAGAACAAAGAATCAAAGACACGACAAAAGCAACATCACCCGTTGAATATTTAGATGAAATAGGGGTACTTGATGAACGTGTTGTTATTGCTCACGGTATTCACCTATCTCAACGTGATCAAGCATTGTTGAAAAAATCCGACGTTGGTGTCTCTTACAATCCAATGGCGAATGCCAAAGGAGCTACAGGGATTGCCCCAGCCTGGGACATGTATCGAGCTGACATGAGAATCGGCTTAGGTACTGATGGACCAATGAGCTCAAATCAAGTCGATTTATGGCGAACATTAAGCTACGCCGCAAATATGCAGCGTTTGAAACACTCTAATAGAACAATCATGATCCCTGAACAAGTCATCGAAATGGCAACACTTGGCGGAGCAAAAGCACTTCATATGGAAGATGAAATTGGTTCGTTAGAAGTTGGGAAAAAAGCGGATATTGTGATTGTAGAAACACAATCAGCGAACATGATGCCAAGTTATGATCCGTATGCTACGCTGGTTTATCAAGCAAACCCGAGTAATGTTGATACCACGATTGTTAATGGCAAGATAATTATGGAAAACAGAGAAATGTTGACTGTGAAATTGGATGATATTCGAGACAGTATTGAACAGTTTGAAAATGACATTGCCGTATTTGCAAAAGAGTTATCTAAAAAAGCAATTAAATCGAAAAGCTTAATGGATTAGTCAATGTAATCCTTATTTTATTATTAATATAGCCCGCAGTATTGCGGGCTTTTTTATGTCTAAAATACTTAAATTTCATATTGTTAAAGGTGCTTAATGTTATTGATAAATGCAATAATTACGTGTGTGGTAATTTGATAGACTATAATTATTATGCTCGTTCTAATGATCAACGGGTGTAATGGTATCAAGGAGAAAACAATGGCTTACGTAGAACCAATTAAAAGTAGGAAACATCTTCGTTACGCAGAAGAGTACTTAAAGATGAACCATGATCCTACCTTTACTCTTATATGGAAAATAGGGCTAGAAACAGGGTTAAGGATAAGCGATATATTATCAATGAAATACAGTGATATTAATTATTCAATGGGACGTTGTGAGATTATTGAGAGTAAAGGCACATTAGCTCGAAAAACGAAAGCGAAACACAAAGTGTTAAAGAAAATTAAAGATGAATTGTTTTTACATTATCAAGGTAAGCCTAAAAAAATGACGGCATTGTATATTACGCCATATCAATACGTTAATAATTTAGCGCCGTTAACATGGCAACCGATGATCGATGCCCGAATTAAACAAGCCCAAGATTCATTCTCTCCTGTGATAAGACGGGTTTATTTGAGTAAAGAAACGGTCACTATTTTAAAAAATCGCGAGAATAAGTATCAATATTTACATTGTGACGATATTTTTAATCGCCGCACGTTATTAAGTAATAGGGCCAAGAACAAGGAGGGACGACTGACAAGACAAGCGTGCTGGCATGTTTTTTCTAAATTAACGTTAGTATTAAAAGAAATAGGCGTAAATGTGAAAGTAGGGTGCCACAGTTTAAGAAAGAGTTTTGCGCGGCATTTGTATTTTTCTACAGGTAAGGACATTAGTATGTTAATGACGACGATTGGACATCAATCAGAGAGGATAAGTTTAAAGTACATTGGGCTGTCAGAGGATGAGACAGAAGTCGCACAAAAGGGATTAATTAGATATTTTTCGATGAATTTTCAAAGTGGTGAGTTTGATCACGTAAATGAACCTTAATGATTAGTTTTCATTATTGTCGTTATATTTAACATTCGTTATTTTAATTCTCTCGTTGTTAATACCTCCTTCTATTTTACAGAAGTAAGGAACGGTTTATAGTTAAATTTATACTTAGATAACAGTTACTTATGTTTGCGTCTTTCATTCAATAAAATTCTACTCTATTTTTATACTCTCCTCAAATCATCCTATCTATTAGTCCATTCTATTTAATTAACATTCCCTTACATTTGTAAAATAGAATCACGCTTTTTTGGTGCTTATAAACTCTGAAGATTATAGCTAATTTTCCGGAGGGTACTTTTACTGCCTTAGTTTTAAGGAGGCATTACGAAGATAAGAACATCATGAGCTTTGCTATGTTGTTTTTATTAAATAACAGGTTTTCCTATTTCCGAAGTGACAGCACAAAGTGATTTGAATTATCTATTATATTTAAATTTCTTATAAAGAGGTGTTATGAGTAACCAAACGTTGATATGTCGTTCTATGCAGTCATTTTTTGATCTTTGTGATAATAAATTAGTTACGTTATGCAATATTCATTGTACGTTTCTGATAATAGAAAGCGATTTTCTATGGATGGAAATTGAATTGAGATCAAAAGGAGGTAAAACACTCACCTCCAGTAAATCTGCTAATCATAATAAATATGTACCTTAAGAGAATTAAGGCAAATATTTATAGCGTGATGTTATCTTAATGAGTTGTTTTTCATAAACTGTTCATCAATATTTTTTAATTTCATTTCATCCATAATGAAATTAACCGTATTTAATAGTTCTTGCTCTCCTTTAGGGACAAGATAGCCGAATTGGCTTTTCGTAAATGGGGTCTCACAACGCGCGGCTTCCAATCGTTTATCGGTTGCTTGATAAAATAATGCTTCAGGTGTTTCGGTTACCATGACATCAACTTTATCAGTGGCGACTGCTTGTGGGACATCAAGATTATTCTCATAACGTGTAAAGGTCGCATTTTGTAGATGAGCGTCTGCAAATATTTCATTGGTACCACCAATATTGATGCCAACACGCACTTCTTTCATGTTCACTTTATCGATGGTATTGAATGCGTCGGCTTTTCCTTTAGCAACAAGAAAGCACTTCCCAAACGTCATATAACCTTGAGTTTGTTCTGCGTGTAATTGGCGTTGCATTTTTCGTGTTATTCCACCCATTGCAATGTCATATTTATCTGCATTTAGATCTGGAATAAGGTTTTTCCAAGACGTTTTAACTAATTCAAGCTTTACACCTAATTGGGCTGCGATGTGTTTAGCAACGTCAATGTCATACCCTGTATAGTTTTTTCCATCAAAGGAAGAGAAGGGTTTGTAGTCGCCCGTTGTGCCGATACGAATGACGCCAGATTCTTGAATCTCATCTAATCTATCTGCTTGTGCTGAACATGAAGCAGCAAGCAATACTGAAAGGCATAAT
>NZ_CAWPRC010000226.1:0-4538 GCF_963890165.1 Aliivibrio sp. SR45-2
CGCTACTACAGAATTGTAGTTTGGACGACACCACTTACCAAAAACATTAGGCAATCGATAAATATAAACTTTTGCTCCTGAATGCTTAGCATAGTTATTCAGCACATCTTCAGCTAAGGCTTTACTCACTCCGTAAGCATTTGATTGCTCAGCCTGAATAGATGAAGTTAACAGTATTGGTGTTGTACGATTCAACTCTTCTAACTTAGATATAATATGAGACGTTAAATCAGCATTTCCTAATTTAAACTCATCATCATTTTTCGGGCGATTAATGCCCGCTAAATGATAAATAAAATCTACCGATTTTAATGCTTCATTTAACTCTTCGGTTGAATTGCTACGATCTATTTTAACAATGTCAGTAAAGCCCTGCTCTTCTAGTTGTAAACAGAGGTTTTTGCCAATAAAGCCATTTGCGCCTGTTACAAGAATTTTCATTACACACCTTCAGGAACGATTAGGCTACCAGCTTCAATATCAGCAATAAAATCTAATTTATGAAGTAATTTAATCATACCATCTACATCTAAACGATCTGTATTGTGTGAATTATAATCTTCAATAGAAGTTAAGTCTTGCTCACCTTCTTCTACATATTGTGAATAATTAAGATCTCGATTATCTGAAGGTATACGATAATATCCACCTTGATCTTCAGCAACAAACATTTCTTCTCGGCTACATAAAGCTTCATACAATTTTTCACCATGACGGGTGCCAATCACATTAACTTTATGCTCGGGTTTTGATGTAATAACTTTTAAAGCTTGTACTAAGATATCAATAGTAGCGGCTGGTGCTTTTTGAACAAAAATATCGCCATTCACACCATTAATGAATGCATGTAAAACCAAGTCAACAGCATCATTTAATGTCATCATAAAACGTGTCATATGAGGGTCTGTTATGGTGATGGCATCGCCATTCATTATTTGTCGTAAAAACAATGGAATAACAGATCCACGAGAAGCCATTACGTTCCCATAACGAGTTGCAGATATAACCGTTTTTCTAGGATCAACATTACGTGATTTAGCAACAATCACCTTCTCCATCATCGCTTTTGATATACCCATAGCATTAATTGGATAAACTGCTTTATCTGTACTCAAACATACCACGCGAGATACTTCATTCGCTATACATGCCTCAAGCACATTTTCCGTACCTAAGACATTCGTTTTCACCGCTTCCATTGGATGAAATTCACAAGACGGTACTTGTTTAAGTGCCGCAGCATGATAAACAAAATCGACACCGCGAGTCGCAGATAAAATCGAATTGTAATCGCGTACATCACCAATATAAAACTTTAACTTAGATGAATTGTATTTCTTACGCATATCATCTTGTTTTTTCTCATCACGAGAAAAAATACGTACTTCTTTAATATCTGTTTCTAAAAAACGATCGAGTACAGCATTACCAAAAGAGCCTGTACCACCTGTTATTAGTAAAACTTTATTTGAAAACATAATTGACTCTATAAATAAGGTTGGAAAATCACATCAAGTTTTTTCTTAAAATTGGATTCATAAGAAAAACTAGTTAAATACTCTGCGCGGCCATTCTGTCCCTTTTGCTGATAATCCTTAACACTAACATTAAGTATCGTTTTCCAGCTAGAATCATAATCAAATGGAACAACAAAGCCACATTGTAAATCTGTCACTACATTAGTCATTGCTAGTCCACGATTAGTAATGACCGGAATACCAAGCATCATAGCATCATAAAGTTTGTTCGATGCCGCTAATCGATTAATCTCCAAGGATGGATCATACAATGAGAATATAGCATCACAAACTGTTACTTTACAAAACAACTCAGCCTGTGAAATGTAACCAAGATAATCTACGTTTGGTAAAGCTACGAAAGCCTTTGCACTATCATCTACAAGCTCACCAGCTACAATAAATTTTGCATTACTATACTTAGCAAAATTTATTAATGACGTCATTCCCCTACCGGCAGTCAATAGACCAGATATGCAAAATATTCTTTCATTCGGTTCATTAAAGTCCACGATTCGTTCTTGATAGAAATCTTCTGGTGAATTGTGAATCACAATATATTCATCATCAATTTCTGATACACGAATATCATCAACATGAATTGTCAATTCTGCCGCACTACGGGTTTTTCTATCAAGCCAACGGATAAACCGCTTTATTATTTTAGGTAGGCGATAACGAATAGCGAATTCGTCATGTATGTCATAAATATAACGAAGAGAACGGTTAAATTTTTTGGCCAAATAGAGAGGAAAAGCGGAATCGAAATCTATAGCAAAGATTATTTCATCTTTCTCTTGCTTGTAACAAAGAAATTTGAAAAAAACCATCAGCATCCAAAGAGGGTAAAAAAATAATAATTTACGCCCACCAAAGCCTCCACCTTGCAATATATAGGTTTCTCTTCCTTCATGATCTCTAACAGATTCATTCCTCAACCAACAAAAAGCTCGAATATTCCATTGACGCTCTTGGCAGTAACGAATGAATTTACTTACTCTTACATGACTGTAACAATTACTACCTTTCAAAAATGTAATTTTCATTAACGACTCACATATTTAACTGCTTGAAAAATACCATCGGCCATCATTTCAGGTAAACGTTTAGATTCATAAAATTCACGAGCCTTTAATCCCATATCTACATACTTTTTAGGGTCACGATTAATGTCAATCAAAACTGATGACAGTGATTCATCTGTTTCTAAAATTACCCCAGTAGCCTTATTTTCAATACTAAAAATTTCACCACCAGTAATCGCGGACTTAAATGTAATAAAAGGTACCGCATTACTCATGCTAGTTAATACAGAAAGACCAGCCTGATGAGGAGATATACAAGCAATCGTATTTCGATAAAAAGACGCTATGGTTGCTTGGTCATAAATAGCGCCATGGAAAAATATTTTATGTGATAAACCCATCTCTTTAACGCTATTTTCAAGAGAATTCCGTTCCTCTCCATCACCAATAATATCAATAGAATACAACTCATCACCTAGAGTATTATAAGCTTTTCTATATTCAGAGAGTAACATGTCGACCCCTTTCTCCTGATATAAAGTACCAATAAAAAGTAGACGATTTCTATTCTCAGAAGTCTGTATATAATAAGGATTAGCTACCGTATTATTTGAAACGAATAGAGATTCTCGGCCTCGTATTTTTTGATATTTATCTAAGGGATAATTTGAGTAAAAGATCAAAGCATCTGCAAATTTACTCATGTATAAACGAAGTTTAGCACTCACCCCACCTTGATCAAACGACTTAGTGTATGAAGCACTAACTCCTATTCCCCAGAAAATAAATTTGTATGTTCGAAAAGGATTCATCGCCATCATTAGCAAATCTAAACAACGAAGATTAAATAACCCAATAGTAACATCAGAAGATTTCGCTAACTTTCCCGCACTTTGATAATGAATTAAAAAAGGACCAAACTTCTTAAGTTCACATTGAACAAGCGAAAAGTTAAGCTCTCTAATTGAAAACTTATCGGCATTCTCACATACAATAGTTAATTCGCATTTTTCACCTAAAAAATTAAAAATAGGCACACGATAATGTTGTAACGTATGAATAAAAACTACAACTTTCTTTTTCAAAATAATCAACCTATACCAATATTCAAAACACAAAAACAAAATTACGTTAGCACATATTTTTATTGAATCATCAATGGTTTCTGCATTTTAAAACCATTTAATCTATATAAAAAACACTAAAATATAATTAACTCTCTTATTCTGGTAATTTGGAATGATGAGATATTAATTTTTCAATGTCACTAAATAAATCAACATTGTTAATTAACCATTCCTCACCCATATCCCACCATTTTAACTCTTCAAGAAATTTAATTTGCACATCTGTAAACCTTTTATTTATCACTTTCGCAGGAATACCTCCCACGATTGAATAAGGTTCTACATCTCTTGTGATAACAGCATTAGTACCAATGATGGCTCCATTACCAATAATAAGCCCTCCAATAATACGAACCCCAGTCGAAATACAAACGTCATTCCCGATTATTATATCAAAAGAATCATTTACTTTTCGATATTCAGAGAACTTTTGCTCAGTAACATATTTAATACTAGTCGACTTTTGTAAAGAATAAAAAACAGGTGAAGTAGAAACAAATTTTGAAGTTGGATGAATACCAGAAATAACCTTAACATCATCAGCTATACTACAATATTTGCCAACAGAAGCTGAAATATTAGAATTAGAACCAATATAAGAACCATAACCCAATTTACCTTTAAAAAAAGTTTTATTCCCAATTTTATTACCACCTTCAAATATTGACATTTTATCAACGTTGGAGCCTAAAGGTATATATATATTACGGTCTCTATATTCTATTTTCTTTAAAAAAGTGAATACCTTTCTATAAATATATAAGATAAATATCTTTATAGGCATTAAAGTATATGAATGTTTCATAAAATCACCTTCTTATTATTTTTAAAACATTAAAAAACTCATCTTTATTCAAAATAAATAAAAG
>NZ_CAWPRC010000227.1:0-98381 GCF_963890165.1 Aliivibrio sp. SR45-2
AAAGCGTTTTCGCTTTTCTGTGAAGAGGACGGTCATTTTATCGTTTTAAGCCTCAGTGTCAAGCACTTATTCGAAACTTAATTTCTAAACCATCCTGACTAACCTGATTGCGAATCCCTTATGGGGTGGGCTCTCCGTGTCAGTGAGGTCGCATTATAGAGAGTTCGATCACATTGGCAAGTTCTTTTTTACTATTATTTTGATTTTATGTTTTTATGGTTAAAGTCCGTACAAACCAATACTAAATTAGCTTTATCACCCCATTTAATTAACACTAAATTATCATTTTCAAGGGATATCATATGAATTCATCATTACGTAGCTATAAATCAACCTTTCCTACTATTGGCTTACGCTCTTATATAGATTCATCAAGCATTTTAATTGGAGATATCAATATTGGTAATGATTGCAGTGTTTGGCCTTTAGTTGTAGCTCGAGGTGATGTGAATTCAATAGTAATAGGACAACGAACCAATATCCAAGATGGTTCCATCTTACATGTCACACATAAAAATCCAGAAAACCCGAAAGGAGCCCCATTACTTATTGGAGATGACGTAACTATTGGTCACAAAGTTATTCTTCATGGGTGTGAAATAAAGGATCGTGTTCTTGTTGGTATGGGAAGCATCATTTTAGATAATGCTATTATTGAATCGGATGTCATGATTGGAGCTGGTAGCTTAATTCCACCCAATAAAATATTAAAGAGTGGCTACCTTTATATAGGTAGCCCGGTAAAACAAGTAAGATCGTTATCAACTGATGAAATTGGTTTTCTAAAAAAATCAGCGATGAATTACGTTTCATTTAAAAATAGTTATATAAAAGAGGAAGCTATTTAATCTCAACTTCCCCAGAAGCATTGAACTCTTCATCTTCAATCAATGCTTCTGCATGTTCCTCTATATCAAAACGATATTCCTCAAAAATACGTAAAGCATCAAGCTCATTTGTTATTGTTTCTCCACTTTCTGACGTAAGCCATGAAACAAAGACAAGACATGGTATTAAATTACCCATTTGTTGAGCATATAAAATAATACATTGCTTTTCAGGGTTCCATTGTTGCCCATCAGAAAAGAGAATTGATTGATTCATTACATACCTTCTAAATTTTTGCGAAGCTCTCGTAGTATTTGTTTGCTGCTAGGACGTAATCCTCTCCATACAGTAAAGCTTTCCGCAGCTTGCCCAACTAACATTCCTAATCCATCATAAGCTTGGTATACATCATTATCTAATGCCCATTGATTAAAGACCGTTTTACCTTTGCCATACATCATGTCATAGCTGATACTGCCTTTAGAAAAAATCACTGGACTAATATTAGGTAACTCTCCAGATAAACTGGCAGACGTTGAATTAATTATCACATCAAACGATCGTGTCACGTCACTCATGCAAACCGCCTCTACAGCACCATACGCTGAAAATATCTCAGCGAGTGCTTCTGCTTTTTCATAAGTGCGATTAACTACGGTAATAGAAGAGGGGTTTTGTTTTAATAAGGGAAGAAGTACACCTCGTGCTGCCCCTCCTGCTCCAATTAATAAGATACGCTTATCTTGAAGTGGTACCTGATATTGCAGTAAGTCTTGAACTAATCCTTCACCGTCCGTGTTATCACCCAGAATAATTCCATCATCCAGCTTTTTTAGCGTATTAACCGCACCAGCCAATTTTGCTCTATCTGTTAATTGATCGGCAAATTGAAATGCTTCTTCTTTAAAGGGTACGGTAATATTACAGCCTTTACCCCCATTAGAAAAAAAATGAGTTACCGAATTAAGAAAGCCATCCACTGGAGCCTCAATAGCAACATATTCCAAAGGTTGTATTGTTTGACGAGCGAATAATGTATGAATAAAAGGAGATTTGCTTTGCTTAATGGGATGACCAAAGACTGCATACTTATCCATGAGTGATTCCTTTCAATGATTAAAGTTAAACTGAACCAACCTTACCTGAAAGAAATAGTAGATGCATTAGCCTTGGCGTAATGTCTCTCCAGTTTTTGCATCACGGATTTCTGTTGGTTGAGTTCGGTTGCCAATTTCGCCTTGAAAAACCACCACGCCTAAATCACCTAGCTGCTCTTCAACTTCTAAAACCGTTCGGCAAGGTTCATAACCTGAAAGATTTGCACTAGTTGACGTAATCGGCTTCCCAAACGCAGAACAAATAGCTTTAACTTGAGGGTGATCTGAGACTCTAACGGCAATACTATCAAACTGGCCAGTCACTAAAGGTAACGTGTTCTTATTAACAGGGACAATCCAAGTTACGGGACCCGGCCAAGTGAATTTAATTCTATTAATTTGATCATTATTTAATTGCGCTAAATCAATATAAGGAAGCAATTGCTCAATAGAGGCCGCAATTAAAATCAACCCTTTTTCTCGCGGGCGTTGTTTCACTTTTAATAATTGATGGAGGGCAAATTCATTATCCGGATCACAGCCAACACCAAAAACCCCCTCCGTAGGATAGGCAATTACATCACCGTTATTTAAGGCTTTTACGACTTGATCTAGATTCTTCACTCTTGCACCATTATTAACTCTATTAATCGCTCTATTCTATTCATAAGACGAAATCAAACAACCGCTTTCCATTTTTCAATTGTGAATAATCGTTAATAACTTGTACTTTTCCTGACGCAAACGTTTTCCTTCCTATTAAATAACCGTATAATGCTGCCAACTTTTTATATATTGCCATTATCTTTATCCAAGGAGTTCACAATGAAAGTCGGTATTATCATGGGTTCGAAATCAGATTGGCCAACAATGAAACTAGCCGCTGAAATGCTTGAGCGCTTTAATGTTCCTTACGAAACCAAAGTGGTCTCTGCTCATAGAACTCCACAATTACTTGCTGATTATGCAACTCAAGCAAAAGATCGCGGTATCAAAGTTATTATTGCAGGTGCTGGTGGTGCAGCTCACCTCCCAGGCATGGCAGCTGCATTTACGAGTATTCCTGTTTTAGGCGTCCCTGTTCAATCAAAAGCATTAAAAGGGATAGACTCTCTACTTTCTATCGTTCAAATGCCAAAGGGGATCGCTGTAGGTACACTCGCGATTGGTGAGGCTGGCGCTGCAAATGCAGGTATCCTCGCAGCTCAAATCATTGGTACATCAAATGAAGCAGTAATGGCAGCAGTAGAAGCTTTCCGTAAAGAACAAACAGATACTGTCTTAGCAAATCCAGATCCATCAGAGGATTAATGATGAAAGTTCTTGTACTCGGTTCTGGTCAACTCGCTCGCATGATGTCTTTAGCGAGTGCTCCACTAAATATCGACATTATCGCTTATGATGTGAACAACAACAAAATTGTACACCCATTAACGCAACAGGTCATGGATACGACTTTAGAGCAAACAATTAATAGCGTAGATGTTATTACCGCAGAATTTGAACACATTCCTTACGACATCTTAGATATTTGCAGTCAAAGTGGTAAGTTTCAGCCAACCCCCGAAGCCATTAAAGCTGGCGGCGATCGTCGTATTGAGAAAACACTACTTGATAATGCCAATGTGGCCAATGCAACACACCATATAATTACAACTAAGCAAGACTTCTTAGACTCAATTAGTAGCGTAGGTCTTCCTATGGTGTTAAAAAGTGCTCTAGGTGGGTACGACGGAAAAGGGCAATGGCGCTTAAAGGAAGCTTCTCAAATTGATCATATTTGGGAAGAAATGAATGAACTAATTCAGAGCACACCAAATCAAGCCATCGTTGCTGAGCAATTTATTCCGTTTAATCGCGAAGTTTCTTTAATTGGTGCCCGTAATAAGAATGGCGATATAGTGACATACCCATTAACAGAGAACGTTCATGTTAATGGTGTATTAGCGTTATCTACCGCATTAGAAGGAACAAGCTTATTACAGCAACAAGCTGATGACATGTTCTCTGCAATCGTGAATGAACTTGATTATATTGGCGTACTTGCTATTGAGTTTTTTGATGTAGATGGTCAACTGCTTGTTAATGAAATTGCACCTAGAGTACATAACTCTGGCCATTGGACCCAACAGGGAACCGATGTATGTCAATTTGAAATGCATATTCGTGCAGTATGTGATTTACCATTAGTCGGAGCAGAATTGATTCGTTCAACCGCCATGATTAATATCTTAGGTGAAGACTCCTTACCGAAAAAACTCCTCACTATGCCTCATTGCCATATTCACTGGTATGGCAAAGAAAAACGTGTTGGTAGGAAGATGGGACATATAAATGTATGTGCATCATCACCAGAGGCTTTAGAAAAAGAATTAATGGCACTCTCTGAATTATTAGATAAAAACGCATTTCAAGTATTATCAAAATAAACAGATACACCTCAATAGAATAGAGCATTCATCAATGCTCTATTTTTTTATATCTTGTACCACACTGCACTTTTTATCTGCACAAACCAATTTTAAACCTGTTGCCATTTCTTTTCTTAGCAACAACTCAAAACCACATTGCTGACATATGCCTTTTTCTGGCGCAAAATTAACAACAAAACGACAAACAGGATAAGCATCACAAGCATAGAAAGTCTTACCAAAACGAGACTGTTTCTCATGCAAAGATCCAGAATGACAACTAGGGCAAGCCAATAGCTCTTTAGGTTCTTCTTTTTTCTGTTCTAACGATTCAATATGAGAACACTCTGGGTATGAAGAACACCCTATAAACATTCCATATCGGCCTTGTCGTAAAACAAGTTCACTGTCACATTCAGGGCAGGGAATACCAAGCTCTTTAACTACATGACCGTCATTACTTTTAAGAGGGCGAATATAATCGCACTCAGGGTAATTACCACAACCTAAAAACGGACCACGCTTACCATAACGAATGGCAAGTTCACCACTGCATTGTGGGCAAGATTCATGATCTAATGCATGTTCATGCGCTTGAAACAGTTGCTTGTTTATTTTACCTGACATTCATTAACCTTAATGAGTCATACCTGTATCTGAAGTATAAAGTAACTCTTCCATCTGGGTATACGCACTTTCTTGTCCTGGTACATTAAATAGCACCATTAAGATAACCCACTTCAGATCATCAAGAGAAAGATCTTCCGTTTCTAACGTCATGACTTGTTCAATGACCATTTCACGAGTTTCACACGTTAATACTTTAATTTGCTCAAGGAACAATAAGAACCCACGGCAAACCGTATCAATACCATCAATTTCTTGCTGAGTATAAATTCGCATGGCCGTCGACGTACTCTTAGCAATATGCTCATGAGAGTCAGTTTCTTGTAAATGAGCAAGGTCTTCTAACCAATCAAGCGCTTTATATATCGCCTCTTGGTGAAACCCTGCTTTTAGTAATTCGTCTTCTAGTTTTTCTTGATCTACTGTTAATTCGATATCGCTATGGATATACGTTTCAAATAGATACATCAGAACATCCATCATGATTAGCCCCTCCGCTTTTTAATGTAACCCCCTGGGACTGCAGTGATGAAACCTTGCAACTCTAATTCAAGTAATTGCATCATGATTTCATATACAGGCGTCTGACATCGCTCTGCTATTATATCAACAGGCGTCGCCTCTATGCCTACGGTAGCGAACACTTTGGGAAATGGCAATTGTTCTGTGACAACTTCTTGCTCAAAAAGCGAAGGTTGATGAGAGATTGCACAATAGGTTAATGCTCCGATCTCTTCAAAAATGTCTTCCGGTGACGAAACCAGCTTTGCACCGGCTTTAATTAAAGAATTAGAACCTTGAGCTGTAGGGTTATGTATTGATCCCGGTAAAGCAAACACCTCTCGCCCTTGCTCATTCGCATACCTTGCAGTAATCAAAGAACCAGAACGTTCAGCCGCTTCCACAACGAGTACCCCGGTAGATAACCCACTAATAATGCGATTTCGACGAGGAAAATTGTCCGCTCGTGGGGGAGAATCTGGCCTAAACTCAGAAACTAAAGCCCCATTATGAATCACACGATCAGCCAGCGTTCTGTGTTTTGCTGGATATACCTTGTTTAACCCTGAACCAAGTACTGCAATAGTTTGTCCTTTCGCTTCAATCGCCCCATGATGGGCGTATCCATCAACCCCAAGAGCTAAACCACTAGTAACGACATAATTATGCTGCACAATGGAAGCCGCAAATTGCTTCGCACATTCTAAACCTTCTAGGCTAGCATTACGGCTACCGACAATAGCCACTTGAGGTTCAGATAGCGCCAAAACATCACCTTTAACAAATAATACTGGCGGCGGGGCGCTTATTTCAGATAATAACTTCGGATAGCGAGGATCAGATAACGTTAAAATGGTATTAAGAGAATCTCCATCTTCCCACAATAAGCATTTATCTACTTCTTCATGATTCACAGCCTGGATGTAAGCAATTTGCGCACAAGAAAGCCCTATCGATTGCAATTTATCCTTATCGTACTTTACAATATTTTCAACAGAATCAATGGCAAGTAGGCGAGACATTACCTTCCCACCAATTCGAGGACAAAAGCACAGAGTTAACCATGCAGATAAGTGTTTATCTGAGTTAAACATCAATCCCTCTATTTTGTCTGTGGTGAGGTCACAATCATTCGCTTATGAATAGGCGTTTCACTGCGAGTTATTAACGCTAAACTAAATGATTCATAAGGACGAATCACTATCAGCTCTCCAACCACCGTTTCTGGTAACTGAATACTCTTTTTATTGTTTTCGTCATCATAATGATATTCACCTTTATCACCTTTTACTGCGTACCCTTTTTCTTTTAATGCGAACATACTTCCTTGTTGTAACCCGTCATTTGTCCCTTTATCTATCACCGCCACTTGATTAACCGCCAAATAGTCTCCGCCATCAATAGAACCCAATAATGAAGCCTTACTATTTGTTGGGGCGGGCAACGGATAAAACGTAGTGGTTAGTGATAAGTTACTCTTACCGTCTAACGGTAAAACAATGTCATTTATCGTGATTTCTTGTTGTTGTTTAAGGACTCTCAATCCACTAAATTCTTCCGTGCTGTCTACCAATTCTGCAGTACCTATCGATTTCAGTGCGTACGCTTTTTCTTTATTATCTCTACGTTTAAATTCATTAATTACGCGATAAATACCCCATTCCTTATGTGAAAGTTCACCATCAACATAGACTCGCTCATTTGAACTAAGAAACTTACGTCCGTCACTCGTACCCAACACTCGATAAGCCGCTCGATAATTAACATCATCAATTAAACGATCTGATTTTAAATAGGGAACAACTAAACTAGGCGCTAACGTCGGAACCGCTTCTTTTTCTATGATCCGAGCTTTGGGTGATAATTTTTGCAACGGCTTAAGACTTAAAACAGGGTTTCCGTTATGCCAACTTAAGCTCAACTTATCTCCAGGATAAATTAAATGAGGATTATTGATATCAGGGTTAATTTTCCATAGCTTTGGCCAAAACCAAGGATTATCAAGAAAGAGAGCGGATATATCCCATAACGTATCCCCTTTTTCTACGGTATACGTGTCAGGGTAATCCTTTTTTAACATCAACTTATCTTCATTAGAAAAAGACAGTGGAGATAGCGTTATAGTGGTGAATAGTGAGGTTAATATCAGCATTTTTTTAAACATGGTCCGCTTTCCTTGTCAGACATTCGAACCGATGCTGTCATTTGCTTAATAAAATGTCTAGAATTGGAGCTATTAGGTTTATGCCGTTTTCGGCGCAGTTCAATATTTAGAGTAATTATGGCCGTATTAGAAGTATTAACGTTCCCGGACGACCGTCTACGCACCGTAGCAAAACCGGTAAAAACAGTAACACCTGAAATCCAAACATTCATCGATGACATGATTGAAACCATGTATGACGAAGAAGGCATTGGCCTTGCTGCAACGCAAGTCGATTTCCATCAACGTATCGTGGTTATCGATGTATCAGAGACACGCGATGAACCAATGGTATTAATCAATCCTGTTATTACACAAAAAAGTGGTGATGACGGTATAGAAGAAGGTTGTTTATCTGTTCCTGGCGCAAAAGGAATGGTTCCTCGTTCTGCTGAAGTGTCAGTAACGGCATTGGATCGTGATGGAAATGAATTTAGCTTTGATGCTGATGATTTACTAGCAATCTGCGTGCAACACGAATTAGATCACCTTGAAGGTAAATTATTCGTTGATTACTTGTCGCCATTAAAGCGCAAACGCATCAAAGAGAAGCTAGAAAAAATCAAAAAATTCAACGAAAAAAATTAGTCATGATGACCGAGGTTAACTTGAACAAACCCTTACGCATTATATTTGCAGGTACGCCTGATTTCGCGGCTCGCCATTTAGCAGCTCTACTTGATTCTCATCACGAGATTATTGGTGTTTATACACAGCCAGATCGCCCTGCGGGTCGAGGGAAGAAACTCACGGCAAGTCCTGTGAAAGAATTGGCACTAAAACATGCGATTCCAGTTTTCCAACCAGAGAACTTTAAAAGCGATGACGCGAAACAAGAATTAGCTGACCAAAATGCAGATTTAATGGTTGTGGTTGCTTATGGTTTATTATTACCACAAGCAGTGCTTGATACACCAAAACTCGGTTGTATTAATGTTCACGGTTCTATTTTACCTCGCTGGCGTGGTGCCGCTCCTATCCAACGTTCAATTTGGGCTGGCGACGCAGAAACTGGCGTGACGATTATGCAAATGGACATCGGTTTAGATACTGGTGACATGCTAAATATCACCACTCTGCCAATAGAAGCGACCGATACAAGCGCATCGATGTACAACAAACTTGCAGAGCTTGGTCCTATTGCTTTAGTTAATTGCTTATCGGATATTGCAAACGGCAATGCCCTTGCAGAAAAACAAAATGATGAAAAAGCCAACTACGCAAAAAAATTAAGTAAAGAAGAAGCTAAAATCGATTGGACAATGGATGCAGAGACGATTGAACGTTGTGTTCGAGCGTTTAATCCTTGGCCGATGAGTCACTTCTCTGTGGACGATAAGGCCATCAAAGTATGGCAGTCCCGTGTTGAAACCTACGAAGGTGATGCAACGCCTGGTACGATCATTCAGGCAGATAAAACCGGTATTTATGTAGCAACAAGCTCAAATGCGATCGTATTTGAACAACTGCAAGTACCCGGAAAGAAAGCAATGGGCGTTCAAGATATTTTGAATTCTCGTAAAGAATGGTTCGAAGTGGGTAATACACTGAACTAACTCTTCAAAACATAAAAAAGGTGGCATAATCGCCACCTTACTTTTTAAATGGCAAATATCGTATTTGCCATTTTATTTTGCCAATCATATTTAGGTGATGACATGAACGTTCGTGCTGCGGCAGCCAAAGTTATTTATCAAGTTGTCGATCAGGGTCATTCTCTCTCTTCAGCGCTTCCAAAGGCTCAATCTGAGATCAAACCTCGTGACCAAGCCTTATTGCAAGAAATTTGCTACGGCGTACTGCGCTTTCTTCCTCGTTTAGAGTCGGTTGCTCAATCCTTAATGGATAAACCATTAAAAGGAAAGCAACGTGTTTTCCATCATCTGATCCTAGTTGGTATTTATCAACTTAGTTTCATGCGTATTCCTGCACACGCTGCGGTAGGCGAAACCGTTGAAGGCACTAAAAACCTAAAAGGTCCAAAACTGCGTGGTTTGATCAACGGTGTACTTCGAAGCTACCAACGTAGCCAAGAAGAATTAGATGCAAAATCAATCAGTCACGATTCAGGTAAATACGGTCACCCTGGTTGGTTGCTAAAAATGCTAAAAGAAGCGTACCCAACACAATGGGAATCGATTGTTGAAGCAAACAACAGCAAAGCACCTATGTGGTTACGAGTTAATAGCCAACACCACACTCGTGATGAATACATTGCATTACTTGAAAAAGAAGAGATTGCAGTAACCCCTCACAGCCAAGCAACAGACGCTTTGTTATTAGATAAAGCGCGTGATGTATTTACATTGCCAGGCTTCGAAAAAGGGTGGGTATCCGTACAAGATGCCGCTGCACAGCTATCTGTTGAGTATCTACAACCACAAGATGGTGAGCTGATTTTAGATTGCTGTGCCGCTCCAGGTGGTAAAACGGCGCACATTCTAGAGCGCACTAAAAACACCAACGTTGTCGCTATTGATTGTGATGAAACTCGCTTAACCCGTGTTTACGAAAATCTAGAACGTTTAAATCTTGAAGCTAAAGTGATTTGTGGCGATGCTCGTCACCCTGAAGAATGGTGGCAAGGTGAACAATTTGATCGCATTTTATTAGATGCGCCTTGTTCTGCAACCGGAGTTATCCGCCGCCACCCAGATATTAAATGGCTACGTCGTTCAGAAGACATCAAGGCACTTGCAGAGTTACAAAGTGAAATCTTTAATGCAATGTGGCTACAACTAAAATCAGGCGGCACCATGGTGTATGCAACTTGCTCAATCACACCACAAGAAAACTGTGATCAAGTAAAAGCCTTTTTAGAACGTACTGAAAACGCGTCTCTGGTGGATAATACAGACCCAGCAAAACCTGGACGTCAAATTCTTCCTGGTGAAGAAAATATGGATGGCTTCTATTACGCCGTTCTACAAAAAGCATAATCGACTCACGAGCGAGCAATCGGTATGAAAATTATAATCTTAGGTGCAGGGCAGGTTGGCGGCACATTAGCTGAAAACTTGGTGGGCGAAAACAACGATATTACCGTTGTAGATAAAAGCTCAGAGCGATTACGTGAGCTGCAAGATAAGTATGACTTACGCGTTGTTCAAGGGTTTGCTAGCCATCCTGATACTTTGAGAGAAGCAGGGGCACAAGATGCAGACATGTTGGTTGCTGTCACCAACTCTGACGAAACGAATATGATCGCTTGTCAGATCGCATTTACCTTATTTAATACACCAAACCGTATTGCTCGTATTCGTTCACCAGAATACTTAAAAGAAAAAGAACGTTTATTCCAATCTGATGCAATTCCAGTGGATCACTTAATTGCTCCTGAAGAATTGGTTACCGGTTATATTGAACGTTTGATTGAATACCCAGGGGCACTGCAAGTGGCTAGCTTTGCTGAAAAGAAGGTCAGCTTAGTTGCGGTAAAAGCCTACTATGGAGGCCCATTGGTTGGTAATGCGTTATCAGCGCTTCGCGACCACATGCCTCATATTGATACTCGCGTAGCCGCTATTTTCCGTCAAGGACGTCCTATTCGTCCGCAAGGAACAACCGTTATTGAAGCGGATGATGAGGTTTTCTTTGTTGCGGCAAGTAATCATATTCGTTCTGTAATGAGTGAATTACAACGCCTTGAACGACCATATAAACGCATAATGATCGTTGGTGGCGGTAATATTGGTGCCGGTTTAGCAAAACGTTTAGAACAGAATTACAGCGTAAAACTGATCGAACGTAATTTAAAACGTGCAGAGCAATTATCCGAATTACTCGAAGAAAGTATCGTTTTTTGTGGCGACGCGGCAGATCAAGAGTTGCTCAGTGAAGAACACATCGACCAAGTGGATGTCTTCATCGCCGTAACCAATGAAGATGAAGCGAATATTATGTCTGCCATGCTCGCCAAGCGCATGGGAGCCAAAAAAGTAATGGTACTGATCCAACGCAGTGCTTACGTCGATTTAGTTCAAGGTGGAGTGATCGATGTTGCTATTTCTCCACAACAAGCAACCATCTCAGCCTTACTAACCCATGTTCGTCGTGCTGATATCGTCAATGTATCCTCTCTTCGTCGTGGTGCTGCAGAAGCGATAGAAGCCATTGCGCATGGTGACGAAACAACCTCTAAGGTCGTCGGGAAAGAAGTACAAAATATTAAACTCCCCCCGGGTACCACCATTGGTGCCATCGTTCGTGGCGAAGAAGTTTTGATCGCTCACGATAAAACCGTGATAGAACAGGATGATCACGTTGTTATGTTCCTAGTGGATAAAAAATACGTTCAGGATGTTGAACGCCTATTCCAACCGAGCCCGTTCTTTCTGTAATTATGGTCAATTATAAACCGATCTTATTTGTTATAGGGCTTGTGCTGTCTAAGCTAGCCCTATTCATGTATATCCCAACTCTTGTTGCTCTTTTTACTGGTACAGCTGGCTTTATTGAGTTTGCACAAGCGGTTGCTATTACTCACATAGTAGCATTTGCTTGTTTAACTTTTGGTCGCAGTAAACAGTTTAAAATGAGCGTTCGGGATATGTTCCTTATCACGACACTAGTCTGGACGATTGCCAGTGCCTTTGCTGCCCTGCCTTTTGTCTTCATCAACCACATCAGTTTTACTGACGCGTACTTTGAAACAATGTCAGGTATTACAACGACAGGTTCGACTGTTCTCAGTGGTCTTGATGAGATGGCTCCAAGTATTCTATTGTGGCGATCGACGTTGCAGTGGTTAGGTGGCGTTGGCTTTATCGTAATGGCAGTGGCCGTACTTCCAATGCTGAATGTCGGTGGTATGAGGCTTTTCCAAACGGAGTCCTCCGACTGGTCAGATAAAAGTGCTCCTCGAACTAAATATGTCGCAAAATACATTGTAAACGTGTACTTAACCTTAACTTTACTTTGTTTTCTAAGTTATCTCGTTACTGGTATGACACCGTTCGAAGCCATAAACCATGCCTTCACTACGCTATCGACAGGAGGGTACTCTACCTCTGATAGCTCAATGAATCGCTTCTCCAATAGCACCCATTGGGTTGCAGCCTTCTTTATGTTTACCGGCGGTTTACCGTTTTTACTTTTTATCCAAGTATTGAAAAAACGAGATCCAAAAGTCCTATTTAAAGATGCCCAAGTTATTGGTTATCTCAAACTCATATTGATCACTAGCTTATCGGTAGCCGCGTGGTTGGTTTATCATAATGACTATGAAATTATGGATGCATTGCGAGTGTCCGTATTTAACATCATTTCAGTGATTACGACGACGGGATTTGGTTTAGATGACTTTACCGCTTGGGGCGCATTCCCAGCAATTATCTTTGCTTTTGTTATGATGGCGGGCGCATGTTCAGGATCAACGGCTGGTGGGATAAAAATATTCCGTTTTCAAATAGCAGCAACCATGTTGAAAAAACAAATGATGAAGCTAATTCATCCATCCGGTATTTTTGTTCAACGTTATAACGGACGACAAGTTACTGATGATATCGCACGCTCTGTCGTTGCTTTGGTTTTTACTTTTTTCTTAACCATCATCGTTATCTCTGCATTGTTAGGCAGTCTAGGACTTGACCCAATAACGAGCATAACAAGTGCCGTCACGGCAGTTGCCAACGTAGGTCCCGGAATGGGGCATATTGTCGGGCCAACAGGTAACTTTTCGACCTTACCTGATGCGGCTAAATGGATATTAAGTATTGGAATGCTAATGGGCCGACTAGAAATATTAACGGTATTGGTTCTTTTCTTCCCTGCTTTTTGGAAAGGGTAAGTGCGCATTCAACTCAATACAAAAATGGCGCTAGGATCTCTTTATAAACAGAGACTCTCTAGTGCCATTTTTTATAGTAACGATACTAATTATTTATACTGGTTGAACATAATAATAAATAGATAAGAATTGCGTCACACAACCGCCTAAAACAAACAGATGCCAAATAGCATGATTGTATGGGATCTTCTTCGACACATAAAAAATAACCCCAAGAGAATAAATTACCCCTCCAAGGCCTAATAAAATCACCCCATTAATATCGATATGAATCACTAATTGGTACACCGCAATAACCGATAACCAACCCATGATAAGGTAGGTAATAAGGGATAGTTTTTTAAAACGATAGACAAAAACAATCTTTCCAATAATACCTATCAACGCGATAGCCCAGATCACAGCCATTAACCAGTATGCAAGTGGAGTACGTAAACTCACTAATAAGTATGGCGTATAACTGCCAGCAATAAGTAAAAAGATGGCACAGTGATCGAGCGTTTTTAATAAACGTTTCGCTTTAGGTGCGGCAATAGAATGATAAAGCGTTGAAGCCAAAAACAATAAAATGATACTGGCCCCATAAACAGACATACTTGCGATGGTTAACCAGTCTGCATCCACTGCATTTGCTTTTACCAATAATAAAACTAACGCAACAACACCAAAAACAAGCCCTAAACCATGGCTTAAACTATTGGCTAATTCTTCTTTTTTTGAATAAGGAGTAGTGGTAGACATAGGACTCTCATAGAGTGATTACTCAACATAAAAGCAGTATGCCACATTTAAGCGTACAACTGTAAGCTTAAATGTGGCACTTTAAAATACATTTTATTGCTTTACGTGGTTTGATTTAAAAAATCAATCACTTGCTGACCCGCAATATCCGAAGGGGTATCAGATGGTATTTCCAAATAACGTTTCAGCTCATTACTACCAATAAAAGTAGATAATAAACCTGACAATCCTTTTTGTTGTCTATCAACCTCAAACCACAGTTGGAGTTTATCGCTGTCTCTATAAGCAATAATTTCAAGCTCACGCCAGCGACCATGATAAGGTCCATCAAATGGAACAAATTCAAATTCTTGTACAAAAGGCAATTCAAATCCACTCGCCGCTTCGCATTCAACTTGACGAATTCGCAACCCTTCGCCTTCAAGCGCACTTAATACACCCTCAAATAATTCATCTGGTCTAACGGTTATCGGATCTTTATCGGTGGGATCTAATCCCAAAGAAATATCTAACCCCGTTTCTACCCATACTTTTGTCTCACCAATCGTAATAGGTGTATTTAATGGCAGATCCAAATCAATATCAAATTGACGCTGTTGCTTAGGTTCAATCGTAAACGCATAGGGCAAGCTCCAATCAGCAAGCACATAGGTTTGCTTGATGATTGCTTTACGTGAATTATTCTCACCTTGTCGCTCAACTTCTTTTTTATATTGGCAACACAGTTTCAACTCAATATTATCAATACTTTGAGCCGTTGCTCCACCCGTAATATCAATCGTGATTTTTATTTTTTGCCCAGGTATTAAGGCTTCATGGTGAATAATTGTATCTACATTAGCAGAACCTATTCCTAACGATGCGAGTGTTTTCTTTAAAAATGACATATTCCCTCCGTCATTAATTTTGTTCTATCGACAAATTTATTATACAAATATTATTACCTACATCCCAATATCACACTGAGATGTACCTCGACTAATAGGCAGTTTATGATACTCTTAATGGGTGTTTTATAAACACAAACTCCTGACTATTCATTTGGATTAGCGCAAGCTAAAAGAGTTCACTTTACGTGTTCTCATGAATAGTTAGGTCATTAATTTGGCCATGGATGAGCCTGGCTATAGAGATAATACATGCGTCCTATGACTGTCAGGTCTTCACACTCTGCTTCAACGCACAGTGTGGATCGCCGCCGTTCTCATTTTGTAAAAGCATCGGTAGCAAAAAAGAACGTTCCTGAAATGACATTAATTGTTTCAGAAAAAATCGAAGCTCCGAAAGTAGTTTCATGTGCGGCATAATAAAATAGCGCAGCTTGTCTGCGCTTTTTTCTTTTTATAATCCTGCAATTCCCTCTCTAACTTCCCATAAAATTTCGATATACTTATCCTTAATAATTATAAGGAGACTGCTCAATGAAATGCCATCGCGTTAACGAATTAATCGAACTCATTCATCCAGAATGGAAAAAAGAACCCGAACTAAACTTAATGCAATTTATTGTAAAACTAGCAGAAGAAACAAAATACGAAGGGAAAATTGAAGATCTAACCGATGATGTTCTTATCTATCATCTGAAAATGCGTAACAGCAAAAAAACAGACATGATCCCAGGTTTAGCCAAAGACCACGAAACCGATTTTAAAACGGCCATCTTAAAAGCGCGCGGGTTACTGTAGGCCTTTCGCTTATTTCCGTTTAACGATCTAATTTATTCTAACGAATTAGATCGTTTTCCAACCAAATAAAACACACTTTTTTAACTAAATTTGAACCCTCTTACGTATTCCTTCTCATCATCAAGTTATAATTCAACCGCAATGTCTTTATATATCTGCATAAATACAACAATGCTCAACATAATATCGCTGATATATACCCCATAATAATAATTAGGAATAAACATGAGTCAGGATAAAATCGACATCAAGGATGTGACTCCAAAGCAATTCAACCCAAAAACCCACAAATCCAGCGGTGACCGCTTTAATCCCAGCACGGGTATTTATGTTCGCCAAAGTAAAGGCACATTTCAACAATTACGCCGTTACGGTGGTTGGTTTTTATTAGCTCTATTCGTATTAACCCCATGGATTTCCTTTGGTGATCGTCAAGCCATTTTATTGGATATTGGAAGCCAACAATTCAACTTTTTTGGCACGACCTTATTTCCTCAAGATCTCACGTTACTTGCTCTTTTATTTGTCATTGCCGCCTTCGGTCTCTTTTTTATCACCACCTTTTTAGGCCGTGTTTGGTGTGGTTACTTATGTCCTCAAACGGTTTGGACATTTATGTACATTTGGTTCGAAGAAAAATTAGAGGGTTCAGCCAATAAGCGAAGAAAGCAAGATCAACTACCAATGACATCGAGTTTATTGCTTAGAAAAACACTCAAACATTGTGCGTGGATTGCTATTGCCATTGCTACTGGCATCACTTTTATTGGGTATTTTGTTCCTGTAAAAGAACTCGTTATTGATTTTTTTACCTTAAATATCAATTTTCTACCTGCATTTTGGATTTTATTCTTTGCCGCATGTACTTATGGAAACGCGGGATGGATGCGTTCTATCGTTTGTTTGCATATGTGTCCTTACGCTCGATTTCAATCAGCCATGTTTGATAAAGACACCTACATCGTTGGTTACGATCCAAAGCGTGGAGAGAGTAGAGGACCTCGCTCTCGTAAAAAAGACCACAAAGCACTAGGGTTAGGAGACTGTATTGACTGTAATTTATGTGTTCAGGTTTGTCCTACGGGAATTGATATTCGAGATGGTCTTCAATATGAATGCATAAACTGCGGCGCTTGTATCGATGCATGTAACGAAACCATGGATAAAATGGGTTACGAAAAAAATCTCATTAGCTACACCACGGAACATAAATTAGCGGGACACAAAACGCACGTAATGCGACCAAAACTGATAGGTTATGGCATTGTCATGATCTTAATGGTTGGGTTGTTCTTAGCTCAAATAGCGACAGTCGATCCGATGGGGCTTGATATCTTGCGCGACAGAAATCAGTTATCGCGTATGAACAATTCTGGTTTGGTTGAAAACACTTATACTTTAAAAATTATAAATAAAACCCAACAACCACAACATTACCAATTATCTGTTTCTGGTATTGAAAACACAACTTGGTACGGCCCACAAAATGTGAACGTTAAACCCGGTGAGGTATTAAGTCTTCCAATGAGCCTAGGGGCGAGTAGTGAGAACTTAACCAAGACGATAACCACGATTGTTTTTGAGATTAAAAATGATGATGAACAAGTGATAAAAACAGAAAGCCGTTTCTTTAAACCGCTATAATCACTCTATTATTGACTCAAAGGGCTCATGATGAGCCCTTTTTATTTGAGAGCACCCTATGTCTGAACACGCTTTTAATTTCAGTACACTTACTCCTGATTTATTGTGGTATGCCCTCGCAGATATTGGCGTAAGAGCTGAATCAGGATTCCTCGCCTTAAACAGTTATGAGAATCGCGTTTATCAATTTAGCGATGAACACAAGCGTCGGTTCGTTGTGAAATTTTATCGACCTCAGCGCTGGTCAGAAGCCCAAATATTAGAAGAACACTTATTTGCGAAACAACTTGTACAACAAGACATTCCCGTTGCTGCGCCGTTAGAAATAAATGGCAAAACACTTCATTTCGCTAAAGGTTATTGGTTTGCTCTTTTTGATAGTCTAGGCGGGCGCACCTTTGAAGTGGATAATTTTGATCAGCTTGAATGGGTAGGACGATTTTTAGGCCGAATTCATAAAGTAGGTGAAGCGGAGCTATTTACTCATCGTCCAACGGTAGGCTTAGATGAGTACCTCTATCAACCACGAAAGCTGTTAGAGAATAGTTCATTCATTCCCTCTTATTTAGAAAACAGTTTCTTCTCCGATCTCGACCTGTTAATTAGTCGAATTGAACAACATTGGCAACCAAGTAAAGCGATTCGCCTACATGGTGACTGCCACCCAAGCAATATTTTATGGCGTGATGGTCCATTGTTCGTCGATTTGGACGACGCAAGAAATGGCCCTGCAGCACAAGATATGTGGATGCTGCTTAATGGCGATCGCCAAGATAAATTAGTTCAGTTAGATATTCTCGTTGAAGCTTATTCTGAATATTGCGATTTTGACCATAGCCAATTGAAACTAATTGAGCCTTTGCGTGGTCTACGAATGGTACACTACATGGCATGGCTAGCAAAACGTTGGCAAGATCCCGCGTTTCCTATTGCTTTCCCATGGTTTTCAGATGCAAAATATTGGGAAAGTCAGGTACTTGGTTTTAAAGAGCAAATAGCAGCGTTAAACGAAGCACCTTTAAAGTTGATGCCTCAATGGTAATAAAAATACAATAAAACAAACACAAATGGATTGGAGAAAGTTAAACATGATGAAAACAATGATGGCACTGTTTGGTGCTTTAGTTCTTAGTTTTTCAGTGAATGCAGCAAACTTCACTGAAGGCGATTATTACAAGGTTCTTAACCTTCCAGAATCAAAAACACCGACAGTAAATGAGTTCTTTTCTTTCTATTGTCCACACTGCAATAGCTTTGAACCACTGATCCAAGGTCTGAAAAAAACGCTGCCAGAAAACGCTACTTTTAAGAAAACTCACGTTTCATTCATGGGCGGAAAAATGGGCCTATCAATGAGTAAAGCATACGCAACAATGGTTTCTCTTGGTATTGAAGACAAGATGGTTCCTGTGATGTTTAATCGTATCCATTCTATGCAAAAGCCACCACGTAATGACAAAGAATTACGTCAAATTTTCTTAGATGAAGGCGTAAATGCAGATGAGTTTGATGGCACATACAACAGCTTTGCTATTAACTCTATGGTTAACCGTTTCGATAAATCATTCCAAGACAGTGGATTGACTGGTGTTCCAGCGCTTATTGTTAATAATAAATATCTGGTTGAGACAAGCAAAATCAAAAGCACCGAAGAATACTACGAATTAGTTAACTGGTTGCTTAAAAAGTAAATTAACGATTTAAATAGAAAAGGGAGCGATAATCGCTCCCTTTTTTTTATCTATAGAATAAAGAGGTTATCTTTTCAAGATACGCTGTAGATACTCATCTTTTTCTTTCCATAAGTCATTAATCCATTGATGAAAACCGCGTCTAAATACTTTATCTCCAAAATAATCGCCGTTCACTTTTTCATCATTAGCATGAAGTGTTATCCGAACAACCACTTTGGTTAATTTGCCTTGTAGCATATCTATAAATGGAGAGTCTTGATTTTCAGGATAAGCTAACGTCACATCAACGATTCCATCAAACAGTTCACCCATCGCTGATAACGTAAATGCCACACCACCAATCTTTGGCTTGAACAAATGTTGATAAGGCGTACGCGCTTCTTTTAATTTATCAGGCGTCGCTCGTGTTCCTTCAACAAAATTAACCACCGTCGTCGGCACTGAGCGAAAGTTTTCACACGACTTTTGAATCGCTTTAAAGTCATCGTCTTTGCGTTCAGGGTTTCGGCGCATAAAGGGCATATCCGCCCCCCAACATGCAAGTCCGACAAAGGGAACATAGAGCAATTCATATTTCAAAAAGAACTTAGTCATTGGCACTTTATCTTTCATCACGGAGGATAAAATAACGATATCAGCCCAACTTACGTGGTTAGATAATAATAAATACCACTTTTCTTGGGATAGCGTTTCCCCCCCATCAACAACCCAATCAATTGTATTGTTAATATTGAGCATCCATAAATTCAACGTAGCCCAACACCATAAGGTTTTATTCGCCATTGATACCATTAATTTCTTCACGAAAGGAAAAGGCAGAATAAGTTTAATTACAGCAAAAAAGCTGATAATAAATGACGTCAGAGCCGTATTTAGGATTACAAGCAAAGCACTAATGACGAGTCGAATATTAGCAAACATAAAAATCTTCATTGATTAGCGGGATAAAAATTGCGCTAATAATACCAAGACTGACTTTTTTTTGTTATCCCTCTTTTCTCTCATCTTAAGAAAAAGACACTACACCGCTTGAGCACTTAATTGTTTCAATAATCTATCCATAGCACGGTAACCAACGGCCTCACCCAAATGGATACGCTGAATGTTCTCTGATCCAGATAAATCAGCAATGGTTCTGGCCACTTTAATTATTCGATGATACGCACGAATAGAAAGCCCCAATCGATATAGTGTATCTTCTAGAAAAACCGCATCTTCCTTTTCTAGTGGGCAATAAGTTTCAACCTCTCGGCTACTCAATAATGCATTAATTTTTCCACTTCTCTCTAGCATTTTCACACGAGCAAGCCTAACCCTTTCTTTAACTTGGAGACTTGATTCACCTCTATCTCCGCCTTCTGTTAACGTCCCTTTAGGCAAAAGAGGGATCTCCAATGACATATCAAAACGATCAAGCAAGGGACCGGATATTCGATTCAAATAACGTAAAATCAATTGAGGGTTTGTTCTCGTATTGTTCCCCTCATAGTATCCAGTCGGACTCGGGTTTAATGCACCAACCAATTGAAATCGGGCAGGGAACCGCATTTTGCTAGCGACACGAGAAATAATAATTTCACCCGACTCTAATGGCTCTCGCAAAGAATCTAATACTTTCCTTTCAAACTCTGGCATTTCATCTAAAAATAAGATGCCATTGTGAGCCAATGATATTTCACCCGGTCTGGGAATCGAACCACCACCAACCAAAGCCGCCATTGAACTCGAATGGTGTGGTGAACGGAAAGGACGAGTACGCCAGTTTGATTCATTAATATGCTGATGAGTCAGTGACGCGACTGCGGCAGTCTCTAACGCTTCATCGTTTGTCATTTCAGGCAGCAAATCGCTCATTCGTGACGCCAACATTGTTTTCCCCGTTCCTGGAGGGCCTAAATACAATAAATTATGTCCCCCCGCCGCTGCGATTTCTAACGCTCGCTTACCTTGTTGCTGTCCAATGATATCTTGGAGATCACGCTCTAAAGGCAAATCAATGTGCTCAATAACCGGAGACGTAAATAAACCCAATTGCTGTTGCCCACATAAAAAGCCACAAACCGATAGAAGGTGAGGCGCAGACTTATGTACATTCGCACCAACCAAAGCCGCTTGATCTCCATTTTCATCAGGAACAATTAAACTGCGATTGGCTTTTAATGACGCGAGAGCCGCAGGTAGCACACCTTTCACTCGTCGTAATTCACCAGACAAAGCAAGCTCACCCACGAACTCATGATCTTTTAATTTATGATTTGGGATTTGATCTGAGGCAGCCAAAATACCTAAGGCTATCGGGAGATCGAATCGCCCACCTTCTTTTGGTAAATCAGCAGGCGCTAAGTTTACGGTGATCTTTTTTGATGGAAATTCAAAGTTTGAATTTATTATCGCGCTTCTTACTCTGTCTTTGGCTTCTTTTACTGTTGTTTCTGGTAACCCAACTAAATTAAAACCCGGCATTCCATTACTAATATGAACTTCAACGGTAACCTCTGGCGCTTCAACACCAACGCATGCTCGACTGTGTATTATTGCTAATCCCATTCTTATTCCCAATTATTTATAACCCAATAATCTCAACGTCTTTCATTGATTTGTTATATATAAGCGCTAAATGAACGAGAATTGTGAATAAAATGAGAGTTTTTTCTTGTCATGAGAGGCATGTCTGTGTTACCACTTAGTTAATGTAACGAAATATCAAAAAAAACACGTATACGGATAAATACCATGACCTTTTTTGCTCAGCTCAATATTCTCATTATAAACGTCCTAGTGGTGATTCTGATCACCGCTCGGGGATGAGTGAGCAAAAAGTCGCAATTGCAACGCACACTTAAAACCCCCAAGCCAAAAGCAAGGGGGTTTTTTTATGAATTCAGGAAGAAATGGGAGCGCATGATGTGCAAGAATAGAGAAACAATCACTCACGCAGGGAGCGACAGTGTATGAATGGCTCACAGTTAGTTGTTAATGCCTTATTACAAGAAGGGATCACTACCGTATTTGGGTATCCAGGTGGAGCCATCATGCCAATTTATGATGCACTCTATGATGGTGGCGTAGAACACATTCTCTGCCGTCATGAGCAAGGGGCTGCAATGGCAGCTATTGGTATGGCTCGCTCTACTAAAAGTGTCGCAGTATGTCTTGCGACTTCTGGGCCGGGTGCGACTAACCTAATTACTGGTCTTGCTGATGCCATGCTTGATTCTATCCCTCTCGTTGCAATTACTGGCCAAGTCGCTAGTCACCTTATTGGTACTGATGCCTTCCAAGAAATGGATGTCATTGGTATGTCACTTTCTTGTACGAAACACAGCTACCTAGTGACTGATATTAATGATCTCGCTCCTGTTATTGCAGAGGCATTTGAAGTCGCTAAATCAGGTCGTCCCGGGCCTGTTCTGATTGATATAGCCAAAGATGTGCAAGTCGCTGAAGCGCCAGTGACGGTATTGCCTCATTTTGAGCCACCAAAAATCCCAGTAGCAAGCCAAGCAAGTCTCGATGCCGCGATCGCATTACTACAAGAAAGCCAGAAACCAGTACTATACGTCGGTGGTGGTGTTCAATTAGGCCATGCGACAGATGCCGTTCGTGATTTCTTAATCTCCAATCCAATGCCTTCCGTTAGTACATTAAAAGGACTTGGTTCCATTGAACGCCACGACCCTCATTATTTGGGGATGGTTGGGATGCATGGAACAAAAGCCGCAAACTTAATCGTTCAAGAATCGGATTTACTGGTGGTAGTCGGCGCTCGTTTTGATGACCGAGTAACTGGAAAACTAGAAAGCTTTGCACCTCACGCAAAAGTCATTCATATTGATATTGATGCGGCTGAATTTAATAAACTGCGTCATGCCCATGCGACATTACGTGGTGATATTAATGTGATTTTGCCACAACTTCATGCTAATCAAGATTTATCATTGTGGCTCGCTCATGTATCAGAACTCCGCAGTGAGTTTAAGTGGTCCTACGATCATCCTGGTGATCTTATCTACGCCCCATTATTGCTTAAACAATTATCAGACATGATGCCTGACAGTTCTATTGTTGCTACCGATGTTGGTCAACACCAAATGTGGGCTGCACAACACATTCAACCAAGAGCTCCTGAAAATTACTTAACATCAGCTGGCCTTGGCACCATGGGTTTTGGCTTACCGGCTGCCATGGGCGCGAAAGTCGCTCGCCCTAATGATGAGTCCATTCTTATCACTGGTGATGGTTCGTTCATGATGAACGTTCAAGAATTAGGCACATTAAAACGTAAGCAAATTCCTGTAAAAATGGTTCTACTAAACAACCAACGTTTAGGCATGGTTCGCCAATGGCAATCACTGTTCTTCGATGGCCGCCATAGTGAAACAATTCTTGATGATAACCCTGACTTTGTCGCATTAGCCGCCGCCTTCAACATTCCAGGTAAAACGATCACACGTAAAGAAGAAGTGGAACCAGCATTAAAAGAGATGTTAGAAAGCAAAACAGCTTATATGTTGCATGTACTTATCTCTGAAGAAGAGAACGTATGGCCACTTGTTCCACCGGGTGCAGCAAACCAAGACATGGTAGAGGGATAGAGCATGCAACAACGTTATATTTTAGAAATAAAAGCGACGGATAAGCCCGTTCTATTAGAACGAGTATTGCGCGTCATTCGTCACCGTGGCTTTGCCATTAAACAAGTGCTTGCGACTCAAAACCAATCAGATGGTGTCGCCGCTATCGAAATTATTGTTGAAAGCGATCGTCCCATTAGCCTTCTAACGAATCAAATAGAGAAGCTTTGGGACATAACCACCGTTAATGTCGCTACATTACATCGAACATAAGATAAAAATTTAAAGGATTAAACAATATGTCTACCACTCCTAAAAACAGATACCGTTCAGCTACCACCACTCATGGCCGTAATATGGCTGGCGCACGCGCATTATGGCGTGCTACTGGTGTAAAAGAAGAAGACTTTGGCAAGCCAATTATTGCCGTAGTGAATTCATTCACCCAATTTGTACCCGGTCATGTTCATCTTAAAGACATGGGGCAATTAGTGGCAGGCGAGATTGAGAAAGCAGGTGGTATCGCCAAAGAATTCAATACCATTGCTGTCGATGATGGCATCGCAATGGGACACGGAGGCATGTTGTACTCATTGCCATCTCGTGAACTGATCGCAGATTCCGTTGAATACATGGTAAACGCACACTGTGCTGATGCCATGGTATGTATTTCAAACTGTGACAAAATTACTCCAGGAATGATGATGGCAGCAATGCGTCTAAATATCCCAGTAATTTTCGTCTCTGGCGGCCCAATGGAAGCAGGCAAAACTAAACTTTCAGATCAAATCATTAAACTTGATTTAGTTGATGCCATGATCCAAGGCGCTGATCCAACGGTTTCTGATGCACAAAGCGAGCAAATAGAACGTTCAGCGTGTCCAACTTGTGGTTCATGTTCTGGTATGTTTACCGCCAACTCAATGAACTGTTTAACTGAAGCATTAGGGTTATCTCAACCGGGTAATGGATCAATGCTTGCTACTCATGCCGATCGTGAAGAATTGTTTATCAATGCAGGTAAACGCATCGTTACTCTAACTAAGCGTTATTACGAGCAAGGCGATGATTCGGCTCTTCCACGTAATATTGCCAACAAAGCGGCGTTCGAAAATGCAATGGCGCTAGATATTGCGATGGGTGGTTCAAGTAATACCGTTCTTCACCTAATAGCATCCGCTCAAGAAGGCGAAATCGATTTTGATATGGATGATATTGATGAGATGTCTCGTCGAGTACCTCATCTATGTAAAGTGGCACCTTCAACACCTAAATATCACATGGAAGACGTTCACCGTGCAGGTGGCGTTATGGCTATCCTTGGTGAGTTAGATCGTGCAGGGTTACTTAATAACGATACCAATACTGTGCTTGGTTTAACCATGAAAGAACAATTAGCACAATACGACATCATGCAAACAGACGATGAGGCGGTACTTAAATTCTTCCGTGCTGGCCCTGCAGGAATCCGTACTACAAAAGCGTTCTCACAAGATTGTCGTTGGGATCGCCTTGATGATGACCGTGAAAATGGCTGTATTCGAACCAAAGAAAATGCCTTTAGCCAAGAAGGTGGCCTAGCGGTTCTTTCTGGTAATATCGCGGTTGACGGCTGTATTGTAAAAACCGCTGGTGTTGATGAAGATAACCTTAAATTCCAAGGCCCTGCCATTGTTTTTGAAAGCCAAGATACCGCTGTAGAAAGTATTTTAGCCGGAAAAGTAAAAGCAGGAAATGTGGTTGTTATTCGCTACGAAGGTCCTAAAGGCGGCCCAGGTATGCAAGAAATGTTGTACCCAACGACTTATCTAAAATCAATGGGATTAGGTAAAGCGTGTGCACTTCTTACTGATGGCCGTTTCTCTGGTGGCACTTCTGGTCTTTCTATTGGTCACGCCTCACCTGAAGCCGCAAGTGGTGGCACAATTGGTTTAGTCAAAACAGGAGATATCATCACTATTGATATTCCAAACCGCTCTATCACGCTTGATGTACCAGAAGCGGAATTAAGCGAGCGTCGTGCAGAGCAAGATAAGTTAGGTTGGAAGCCTGTTAATCGTCAACGTGAAGTCTCTTTTGCACTAAAAGCTTACGCAATGATGGCGACCAGTGCAGATAAAGGCGCGGTACGTGATAGATCTAAGTTAGAAGGGTAAATTTATGACAACACCTTCTTATCAAACTGGCGCAGAATACTTGCGTCAGATCTTACGGGCACCGGTCTATGATGTGGCGACAGTAACGCCGCTTCAAGACATGCCCCGTTTGTCTGAGCGAATTCAAAACCGAGTTCAATTAAAACGAGAAGATCGTCAACCCGTTCACTCGTTTAAACTTCGCGGCGCTTACAATATGGTGTCGAGCTTGACCGAAGAGCAACAGAAAGCTGGCGTTATTGCAGCCTCTGCAGGAAATCACGCACAAGGAATGGCGTTATCAGGCACGAAACTCGGTATTCAAACCACGATAGTAATGCCACGCACCACCCCTGATATAAAAGTAGAAGCGGTTAAAGGTTTTGGCGGTCACGTTATATTACATGGTCGAAATTTTGATGAAGCCAAAGCCGAAGCCGAACGATTAGCCACGCTTCATGGCTATACCTTTGTTCCTCCATTTGATCACCCATTAGTAATTGCTGGTCAGGGAACCATTGGTATGGAGATGCTGCAACAAAATGGACATTTAGATTATATATTTGTTCCTGTTGGTGGTGGTGGCTTAGCCGCGGGAGTTGCCGTTCTCATTAAACAGCTCATGCCTGAGATAAAAGTCATCGCCGTAGAACCAGAAGATTCAGCTTGTTTAAAAGCCGCTTTAGATGCAGGAGAGCCTGTAGTTCTCGATCAAGTGAGTATGTTCGCTGATGGGGTTGCCGTTAAACGAATTGGTGATGAAACGTTCCGTTTATGCCAACAATATATTGATGGTCATATTACCGTTTCTAGCGATGAGATTTGTTCCGCAGTAAAAGACATCTTTGAAGACACTCGAGCAATTGCCGAGCCATCAGGTGCACTCGCTTTAGCTGGATTAAAGAAATTCGCTGACCAGCATCAACTTAAAGATAAGCAACTAAGTACGGTACTTTCAGGTGCAAATACTAATTTTCATGGGTTACGTTATGTATCAGAACGCTGTGAATTAGGCGAAAAACGAGAAGGGTTACTTGCCGTTACTATTCCAGAACGTCAGGGAGCATTCTTTGAGTTTTGTAATCTTATTGGTGGAAGGGCGGTTACAGAGTTCAATTATCGTTATCATGACGATAAAAAAGCCAATATATTTGTGGGTGTTCGTTTACAAGATGGGCAAGAAGAGCTGAATAATATCATTCATGACTTACAACAAGGTGACTATCCTGTTGTTGATCTTTCTGATGATGAAATGGCAAAGCTTCATATCCGTTATATGATCGGTGGAAAACCACTAAAACCACTTAAAGAACGTCTATACAGCTTCGAATTTCCAGAATACCCCGGTGCACTTGTTAAATTTTTAAGTACATTAGGTACACATTGGAATATAAGCTTATTTAACTACCGTAACCACGGTGCTGATTACGGTCGAGTCTTATGTGGCTTTGAGTTGAGAGATTCAGATCTTGTTGATTTTTCTAAGCATTTAGAAGAGCTTGGCTATCAATGCAAAGATGAAACTAATAACCCAGCTTATCAATTCTTTCTCTCATAACACCATAAGTAATGAGTAAGGTCAGAAAAAAACTGGCCTTATTTTCATAGATTTTTGAAATTATGCTATACAATCAGTTAAAAAGTGCTATTATTTTTCTCGGCCTGTAAACAGACCTATTTATCTGTAATATTATGATTTTGAAACCTTCGTTATACTGCTTTACCAGTTATGCTTGAAGCTTTTTTACATATGTTTTACCTCAAATAAATAATTCTTTATGGCTACAACTTCGCATTATGCGAATTATTTAATTAAAAAAATTAGGATATACACTATGTCTAAAACAACTGGTATCGTTAAGTGGTTTAACGAAGAGAAAGGTTTCGGCTTCATTACTCAAGATAACGGCGGCGCTGACGTATTCGTTCACTTCCGTGCAATCGCATCTGAAGGTTTTAAAACTCTGAAAGAAGGCCAAAAGGTTTCTTTCGAAGTTGAACAAGGTCAAAAAGGCCCACAAGCTAGCAACGTTGTTGGCGAATAATTCGAACTTTCGAATTGAATTTTAAAAAATGCTGACTTCGGTCAGCATTTTTTTTACCTGTTATTTAAATAACACGAATAAATATCAAGCGAATAGGCATAAAAAAAGAAGCCATAATGACTTCTTCTTAATTTGATTAACTCATCTTACTTTTTTGTTGGTCGTTGCCAATGTTCAATTCGGCGCTCTTTTGCACGACTGATCATTAATTCATTTTCGGCGACATCTTTAGTCACTGTAGAACCCGCACCAATCGTTGCACCATTACCAATAGTAACAGGAGCAATTAATTGGCTATCTGAGCCAACAAACACATCATCACCAATAATGGTTTTAAATTTATTTGCACCATCATAATTACAAGTAATAACACCAGCACCAACATTTACACGCTTACCAATCTCTGCATCACCCAAATACGTTAAATGATTTGCTTTTGAGCCTTCACCTAAACGTACATTTTTGACTTCAACAAAATTACCTACATGCGCATCATTACACAATTCTGCACCTGGACGTAAACGAGTAAATGGACCAACAGTACACTTCTCACCAACCGTTGCGCCTTCAATCACGCTGTACGGACGAATAATTGTATTGTCATCAATCTCACAATCTTTAAGTACACAACCAGCACCAATGACAACATTGTCACCTAAGGTAACATTACCTTCAATGATCACATTGACATCGATCTCAATATCCATACCACATTGCAATGATCCTCGAAGATCGAAACGACTAGGATCACGAAGCATTACGCCTTGCTCTAGCAGTTTCTGAGCTTGCGCTGCTTGATATGCTCTCTCTAAACGAGCCAATTGTGCACGATCATTCACCCCTTCAACTTCAATAGGGCTAACAGGGTGTACCGCTTCAACTGCACGACCTTCATCATGAGCAGCAGCAATGATATCCGTTAGATAATACTCACCTTGTGCATTTTCATTTTTCAACGCCGCTAACCAGCGCTTTAAATCACCGCCCGTAGCAACCATCACACCGGTGTTAATCTCTTTAATGAGCTTCTGCTCTTCTGTCGCGTCTTTTTGCTCTACAATCGCAATGACAGGGCCATTACGACGAATAATACGACCATAACCCATCGGGTTATCTAAGACGACAGTCAAAAGAGCAATACCACCAGTAGGTTGAGCATCTAATAAGTTTTCAACCGTTGCAGTACTGATCAATGGAACATCGCCATAAAGGATCAATACTTTTTCATCATCAGCAAACTCTGGTGATGCTTGATTAACGGCATGACCTGTACCCAGTTGTTCAGCCTGAAGTACCCAAGTTACTCTCTCTTGGCCTAACTCAGCTTGCATTTGATCACCACCGTGACCATAAACAAGGTGAATATTTTTAGCCCCTAAGCCTTCACACGTATCGATCACATGTTTTGCCATCGGTTTACCCGCTAAAGTATGAAGTACTTTAGGTTTATTTGAATACATGCGAGTGCCTTTACCCGCTGCAAGAATTACTGCACTGAAGTTCATAAAAAGCCCATTCTATTTTTTATGCTGACTTAATTTGCCTAGCTTTATTAAATACCAAAAACACTAAATCCATTATTTACTTCATGAATATTATTCATAAATAACCAATGGAATTAATATGCGGGCTAAATTATATGCTAAAAAGCATGGAATAAGATGAAAGATAAGTAAGAATTGCGAAAAACAGCCAAAGAAAAGGCGACCAATAGGCCGCCTTCTTTCTAATGGTGCTTGATTAACGCGAACGTTTTGTCAGTTCGATAACTCGAAGCTGTGCGATCGCTTTAGCCAAATCACTGGCCGCTTGAGCGAAGTTAATGTCGCCATGCTGATTCTTAATATTTTCCTCAGCCTTGCGTTTAGCTTCTTCTGCCTTAGCTGCGTCTAGGTCTTCACCACGGATAGCGGTATCTGCGAGAACAGTTGCCGAACCAGGTTGAACCTCAACAATACCACCAGAGACATAAATGTACTCTTCGTGGCCATGTTGTTTAACAATACGCACCATACCAGGCGTGATAGCGGTCAGCAGCGGTGTGTGTCCATGGAAAATACCAAGTTCACCCTCGCTACCGGTCACCTGAATCGTTTCAACAAGCCCTGAGAATAAACTTTTCTCAGCACTTACAACGTCCAGATGAAAGGTCATTGCTGCCATATCGCCTCCTAATCAGCCTTATAGCTTCTTCGCATTCTCAAGCGCATCTTCAATTCTACCGCAGTACATGAAGGCTTGCTCAGGAACGTCATCGTAATCACCAGCTAATAAACCCTTAAAGCCAGCTAATGTGTCTTTAAGTGATACGTAAATACCAGGGTCGCCTGTGAATACTTCTGCTACATGGTAAGGTTGAGTTAAGAACTTCTCAATCTTACGGGCACGAGATACAACTTGCTTATCTTCTTCAGATAGCTCGTCCATACCTAGGATAGCAATGATGTCTTTTAGCTCTTTATAACGCTGTAATGTAGATTGTACATTACGTGCGATATCATAGTGCTCTTGACCAACAACAAGTGGATCAAGTTGACGAGATGTAGAATCTAACGGGTCAATCGCTGGGTATAAACCCATAGATGCGATATTACGGTTAAGTACAACTGTCGCATCTAAGTGAGCAAACGTTGTTGCTGGAGATGGATCCGTTAAGTCATCCGCAGGTACATATACCGCTTGAACTGAAGTGATAGAACCACTACGAGTTGAAGTGATACGTTCCTGAAGAACACCCATCTCTTCAGCTAGTGTAGGTTGGTAACCTACTGCTGATGGCATACGACCTAGCAGAGCTGATACTTCAGTTCCGGCAAGCGTATAACGATAGATGTTATCAATGAATAGTAAAACGTCACGACCTTCGTCACGGAAACGCTCTGCCATTGTTAGACCAGTCAAAGCAACACGTAAACGGTTACCCGGTGGCTCATTCATTTGACCGTAAACCATCGCTACTTTTGATTCTTCAGGATGTTCGATGTTTACAACACCAGCTTCCTGCATTTCAAAGTAGAAATCATTACCTTCACGAGTACGCTCACCTACACCTGCAAACACAGATAGGCCAGAGTGCTGTAGTGCGATGTTATTGATAAGTTCCATCATGTTGACAGTCTTACCTACACCAGCACCACCGAATAGACCGATTTTACCACCCTTAGCGAATGGACAAATCAAATCGATTACTTTAACACCCGTCTCTAGAAGTTCAGTCGAGTTTGCCTGCTCTTCATAGCTAGGCGCTGCACGGTGAATTGAATAATGCTCTTCAGCACCAATTTCACCACACTCATCAATCGCGTCCCCAAGAACGTTCATGATACGGCCTAACGTTTTAGTACCCACTGGAACAGTAATTGGCGCGCCAGTATTTTCTACTGTTAAGCCACGACGTAAACCATCTGAGCTACCCATTACGATTGCGCGAACAACGCCACCGCCAATCTGCTGTTGAACTTCAAGAACAAGACGTTCTTTTGCATCAACAACATTCAGAGCATCGTATACACGAGGTACACTGCCTTGTGGGAACTCTACATCGACTACCGCACCGATGATCTGTACGATCTTACCTGTAGTCATCGTTAATCCTCTAAACTGTTTAAATACCTATGCTTAAACCGCTGATGCGCCTGAAACAATTTCAGAAAGCTCTTGTGTAATAGCCGATTGACGGGCTTTGTTATACACAAGTTGCAGTTCATCAATAATGTCACCAGCGTTATCAGTTGCTGCTTTCATCGCAATCATTCGCGCTACGTGTTCGCAGGCTAAATTCTCAACCACACCTTGATACACTTGTGATTCAACGTATCGAACCAATAGGGCATCTAGTAATGGTTTTGGCTCAGGCTCATAAATATAGTCCCAAGCATGAGTGCGTTTCATTGCTTCATCTTCAGATTTAGGCAAAGGAAGTAATTGGTCAATTGTTGGCTCTTGTACCATAGTATTAATGAACTTATTGTTCACTACATACAAGCGATCCAGTTGGCCTTCATCGTATTTCTTAAGCATAACGCCAACAGTACCGATCAGCTCTTCTAAGCTAGGTTTATCACCTAGACCAGAATTTTGAGCAATCACGTTACCACCATAGTTATTAAAGAATGCTGTTGCTTTAGAGCCGATAACGGCTAAATCAATTTCAACACCATCTTCTGACCATGTTTTCATTCCTGCCATGACTTTTTTAAACAAGTTAATGTTTAAGCCACCACACAAACCACGATCACTAGAAATAACAATGTAACCAACACGCTTAGCTTCGCGTTCCTCAAGATACGGATGACGATACTCAAGGTTACCAAGCGCTAAATGACCGATTACTTTACGCATTGTGTCAGCATACGGACGAGACGCTGCCATCGACTCTTGCGAGCGACGCATTTTAGAAGCGGCTACCATTTCCATTGCTTTCGTGATCTTTTGAGTGCTTTTAACACTCCCGATCTTGTTACGAATCTCTTTCGCACCGGCCATCGTTACTCTCCGTTTTCGGGTGACCCATAACAGGCCACCAACGAATTACCAGGTCTGGGTTGCTTTGAAATCTTCAACCAGTTTCACGAACTGATCTTCAATTTCTTTATTCCAAGCACCCGATGAGTCGATCTCTTTTGCTAGATCGGCAAATTGACCACGAGCATACGACAGCAACGCTTCTTCGAAATCCGCAAGCTTAGAAAGCTCGATGTCATTCAAATAGCCTTTCTCAGCTGTAAAGATAACTAATGCTTGATCAAAAACAGACATTGGAGCGTACTGTTTCTGCTTCATAAGCTCAGTTACTTTCTCACCGTGATCAAGTTGCTTTTTAGTCGCTTCATCAAGATCAGATGAGAACTGAGCAAATGCTGCAAGTTCACGATACTGTGCAAGAGCAGTACGAATACCACCAGACAGTTTCTTAATGATCTTAGTTTGCGCAGCACCACCTACACGAGATACAGAGATACCTGGATCTACAGCAGGACGAACACCAGCGGTGAACAGTTCTGTTTGTAGGAAGATCTGACCATCAGTAATCGAGATTACGTTAGTTGGTACAAATGCAGATACATCACCAGCTTGAGTTTCGATGATAGGTAGAGCAGTCAAAGAACCTGTTTTACCTTTCACTTCACCATTAGTGAATTTCTCAACGTACGCTTCGCTTACACGAGCAGCACGCTCTAGTAGACGGGAGTGTAAATAGAATACATCGCCAGGGAACGCTTCACGGCCCGGTGGACGTTTCAATAGTAGAGAAATCTGACGATAAGCTACTGCTTGCTTAGATAGATCATCATAAACAATCAGAGCATCTTCACCGCGGTCACGGAAGTATTCACCCATCGCACAACCTGAATACGGTGCAAGATATTGCAGCGCAGCAGATTCAGAAGCAGAGGCAACAACAACGATAGTGTTCGCTAGTGCGCCATGTTCTTCCAATTTGCGAACTACGTTAGCAATTGTTGATGCCTTTTGGCCAATCGCAACATAGATAGCGTAAATACCAGAATCTTTCTGGTTAATGATCGCATCGATCGCCATTGCTGTTTTACCAGTCTGACGGTCACCGATGATTAGCTCACGCTGACCACGGCCGATTGGGATCATTGAGTCAACTGACTTATAACCAGTCTGTAGTGGTTGGTCTACTGATTTACGATCGATTACACCAGGTGCAATCACTTCTACTGGAGAAGTTAATTTCGCATCAATAGGTCCTTTACCATCAATAGGCTCGCCAAGTGTGTTTACAACACGACCTAACATTTCTGGGCCTACTGGTACTTCAAGGATACGACCAGTACCTGTAACTTTCATGCCTTCTTGTAAGTCAGCATAAGGGCCCATTACAACAGCACCCACTGAGTCACGCTCAAGGTTAAGTGCTAGTGCATAATGGCCACCAGGTAGTTCTATCATTTCGCCTTGCATAACATCAGCAAGGCCGTGGATACGAATAATACCGTCGCTTACAGAAACGATTGTACCTTCATTACGAGCTTCACTTGCAACGTTGAATTTTTCAATACGTTGTTTGATCAGATCGCTAATTTCCGTGGAATTAAGTTGCATGCTCCATTCCCCATCAAGACTGCAATGTTTCACTCAGTCGGCTCAAACGGCCTCTAACTGAGTTATCAATGACTAGGTCTCCGGCTCGAATTATGACCCCAGCTAACAGGGCCTCATCTACGCTACAATTCAGCTTCACTTTGCGCTCTAAACGAGCTTCAAGTTTGGCGCCAATGTCAGCTTTCTGCTGTTCAGTTAGTTCAATTGCCGAAATAATTTCAGCATCAATCACTTTTTCAAACTCATGTTGTAAAAAGATATATTGATCTAACACATCAGGTAGAACCTTCAAACGACCGTTTTCAGCCATTATGTGAATAAGATTCTGTCCAAACTCGTTCAGTTGTTCGCCACAAATAGAAATAAAGATTTCCGCTAATTTTTCTGGTGCAACTGCACCATCTAGCAATTGAGCCATGTCTTTATTTTTTGTAACTTCTGAACAAAAAGTTAACATTTGAACCCATTGGTTCAATTCGTTCTTTTCGACCGCAAAGTCAAAAGCTGCTTTCGCGTAGGGGCGTGCGATGGTTGTCATTGTCGACATATCTTGGCCCCTTTTACTTACAATTTCGCAGTGATGTTATCAAGAATATCTTTCTGCGCTTCTAAATTAATAGAACGCTCCAAGATTTTCTCAGCACCAATCACAGCCAGAGTTGCAACTTGTTTACGCAGTTCATCGCGAGCACGGTTGCGTTCAGTTTCAAGTTCAGCTTCACCTTGAGTAAGAATCTTCTGACGTTCTGTCAGAGCTTCTTCACGAGCTTCATCTAAAATTTGACCTTTACGCTTATTTGCTTGTTCGATGATCTCAGTTGCAGCGCGCTTTGCTTCTTTCAATTGATCAGAAGCATTCGCTTGTGCCAAGTCAAGGTCTTTAGCTGCGCGTTCAGCGGCAGATAAACCGTCAGCAATTTTCTTCTGACGTTCCTCTATCGCTTCCATGATTGGTGGCCATACATATTTCATGCAGAACCAAACAAACAGAGCAAAAGCGATTGCTTGACCAAGCAGAGTTGCGTTCATATTCAAAACAGCTACCCCTCGTTAAGAATCAGCTACAAAAATTCAATTAGCAGTGGCAATTAGCCCGCTAGTTGACCAACAAATGGGTTAGCAAATGTGAATAGTAGCGCGATAACGATACCGATCATTGGAACCGCATCCAATAGACCAGCGATGATGAACATCTTAACTTGTAGCATTGGAGCCATTTCAGGTTGACGTGCAGCGCCTTCAAGGAATTTACCGCCAAGAATTGCGAATCCAATCGCTGTGCCAAGTGAAGCAAGACCTACAATGATGCCTACGGCGATTGCAGAAAAGCTCAGTAAAGTTTCCATTTACTTTCTCCAGTTTTGTTGTTGTCGGCAAAGTGCCATTGATAAATATATTTTATTAAAATTAATGATCAGGATCTTCATGAGCCATTGACAGATAAACGATTGTCAACATCATGAATACGAACGCCTGAATCAAAATAACTAAAATGTGGAAGATAGCCCAAGGTAGTGCACCTACCCATTGTAAATACCACGGTAGCATTGCCGCAATAAGAATAAACACCACCTCACCAGCAAACATATTACCAAACAAACGCATACCTAAAGAAAGAGGCTTCGCTAATAACGAAATAACTTCCAATAGTAGGTTGAATGGAATCATGATTGGGTGATTAAACGGGTGAAGTGCTAATTCTTTAGCGAACCCGCCAAGTCCTTTAACCTTGATGCTGTAATAGATCATCAACGCAAAAACACCTAACGCCATTGCCATGGTGATATTCACATCAGCAGAAGGAACCACCTTAAGATAAGGGATACCTAACCAATGCGCTGCAGAGTATGGTAAGAAATCGATTGGAATTAAATCCATCAAGTTCATTAAAATAACCCAGCAGAAGATAGTTAGTGCCAGTGGAGCAACTAATGGATTGCGTCCATGGAAAGTTTCTTTAACGTTGTCAGCAACGAATTCCACGACCATTTCAACAAAACATTGTAGCTTTCCTGGTACTCCTGTTGTTGCTTTCTTTGCTACAGAACGAAAAACCCAAAGGAATAACATCCCTGTAAGCACAGAAAAGAACAGGCTATCGATATGTACGTTCCAGAAGCTTGTTTCATCAGCAACCATACCTAGTTTCGCAAGAGACAGGTTTGATAGGTGATGCTCAATATATCCAGATTGTGTTAGCGCTTCGCCTGGCGCAGCCATAACTTTTCCTATTTTCTGTTGTTAATAAAGAGAACTGGTGCAAAGATATTAATACCCAGTACCAGCAAATAGGTTAGTTTGAGGGGAACAAGTTCCACCTCCATATACACGTAGGCAACAGAAAATAAGACGACTGTTATAAGAATTTTTAACACTTCGCCAGCATAGAAAGAAACAGCAACCTTTTTAGCCGCTCTTGCTCCACTGAACATAAATGCACACCCTGCAAATACCGCATTAGCAATGACATAAATGCCACCCCCAATAAGCGCAGAGATCCCCCAGCTAGCACTAACGGCTAAGCTCATTCCTACTGCCATGAAAATAACCACGCTAAGCTGGATCATAATCAGTCGTTTGGCTAGCAAACGGCCAGGTCTAGCTAACGTAGCTACCATGTATTCTTCCTTAAAAGCATCTTTACCTTGATATAAATCAACACAAGGTGAAGATTTTGCAAAAATTATACGTTGCACTAATATGAATGCAATCAAATAGCATCAAATAGTTACATTTATGAGAACAAAACAGTAAGTTTTACGATGAAAAATACAATAATAATGTCAACTACTGCTTTATATCACATTTAACTTTCTAGCTTTGTAATCAGTTGTTCTAATTTGTGAGCCTCGTCAAAGCTAATCGTTAACTTACCTTTACCCGACGTATTTTGCGTAATAACGACTTTTGAACCCAAAGTCTCTGACAGTTTTGTAGATAGAGCTTCAATTTGAGCGTCTTTCTCACTGACTTCCACTTCAACAACAGGCGCTAATAATTTCTTCACTTGTTGTTCAGTTTGACGAACCGTCAGCTTCTTTTTCACGACAATATGCGCTAATTCAATCTGTAATTCAGACTCTAAAGCTAACAAAGCACGGGCGTGACCCATTTCTAAAGATTTAGCTTCAACTAATGCTTTAACTTCATCAGATAATGCGTTCAAGCGTAATAGGTTAGTAACCGTAGTGCGAGATTTTCCTATCACATCCGAAATTTGTTGATGCGTTAATTCAAATTCTCTCTGTAAACGTTCTAACGCTTGAGCTTCTTCAATCGCATTTAAATCTTCACGTTGAATGTTTTCAATCAGAGCCATCGCAATAGCGGCTTTGTCTTCAGCGACTTTAACAACACATGGAATGTGTTTTAACCCAGCTTGTTTTGCCGCTCTAAAACGTCGTTCACCTGCAATAATTTCATATTGTAATGGTGCAATTTCACGAACAACGATAGGTTGAATAATCCCTTGAGAACGAATAGACAAAGCAAGTTCATCTAAGGCTTCTTTTTCCATGATCTTACGCGGTTGATACTGACCAGGAGTTAATTGATGAATACCAAGCTCAATTAATTGAGAATTTTTTGCTAATGACTCACTTTGAACAGCGGCAGTCTGCTTTTCACGAGCTAATGAGCTTGTCGCTAATAGCGCATCAAGTCCTTTCCCTAAACCACGTTTATTACTCATGAATTTTTGTTTCCCTTTCTTTTTCCAGTTCGTCACGGCGGATTATCTCTCCGGCAAGAGCAAGGTATGCTTTTGCACCATTTGAGTATTTATCATAATACATTGCAGGTTTACCATGACTTGGCGCTTCCGCTAATCGAACATTACGAGGAATAACAGTGCGATACACTTTATCTCCGAAATGTTTTTTAAGTTGATCAGACACATCATTAGCTAATCGATTTCGAGGGTCATACATGGTTCTAAGTAGACCTTCAATTTTCAAATCTGCATTAACTACTGCCGCTAATTTACTAATAGTGTCAATTAATGCGGTTAGCCCCTCTAGTGCATAATATTCACATTGCATAGGGACTAATACAGAATCGGACGCAGCCATGGCGTTAATTGTAAGGAGATTTAATGCAGGAGGGCAATCAATAAAGATGAAATCATAGTTACCACGAACTGGGTAGATCATATTGCGTAAACGAACTTCACGCGCAAACACTTCCATCAATTTAATTTCAGCAGCTGTAATGTCACCATTAGCGGCTATGAGATCATAACCACCAGAGGTTTCTTCTATAACTACCTTATCAAAAGGCACTTCATCAACCAACAACTCATAAGCCGTTGCATCTACATCGTATTTATCTACGCCACTGGCCATAGTAGCATTACCTTGAGCATCTAAGTCAATCAGTAATACTTTACGATTTGTTGCAGCCATTGAAGCGGCAAGGTTCACCGCCGTTGTTGTTTTGCCTACGCCACCTTTTTGGTTCGCAATAGAGATAACTCTTCCCACATTAACCTCATTCCATTATTTTTTTCCGGTTAAGGTGACTAAGTGTCTTTCACCCTCTAACTCCGGAACGATCAATGTCACTACATCTCTGACTGAACACCATTCAGGAAGATCATTTGCTTCTTCTTCTGAGTAGATCCCTTTTAATGCCAAAAACACACCATCTTCTTTTGGTAGATGATGACACCAATTCACCATGTCTGTCATTGACGCAAACGCACGACTTAGGACTGCATCAAACTTTTCTTCCGGTTGGAAGTCTTCAACACGACTTTGAATCGGAGTGACATTGGTTATTTTTAATTCATGAATCACTTGTTTAATAAAGCGAATTCGCTTTCCTAAGCTATCGAGCAGTGTAAATGACTTTTCAGGATTCATGATAGCTAATGGTATCCCTGGTAAACCAGGACCTGTACCAACATCAATAAATCGCTCACCAGATAGATTTGGACTAACAACAATACTATCCAAGATATGTTTAATTACCATTTCACTTGGGTTTCTTACTGAGGTTAAGTTATACGCTTTATTCCACTTATGAAGTAGAGCGACATAACCAAGTAATTGTTCTTTTTGCAATTCAGAGACAGTTAAATCAGTTTGAGCAATCAAACGATCGAATTGTTGAGATAAATCGGTCACGTTACTCACCTTTCTTCAATAAACCATGTTTTTTTAAATGAACTAACAAAATTGAAATCGCAGCCGGTGTAATTCCTGAAATTCGAGATGCGATACCAATACTTTCAGGTTTTGCGTCGCTTAATTTTGCGACTACTTCATTTGAAAGACCTTTAACTTTGTTGTATTCCAAATCAAACGGCAATTTTGTATTTTCATGACGTAATGATTTTTCAATTTCATCACGTTGACGTTGAATATAACCCGCGTACTTAGTTTGAATTTCAACTTGTTCAGACGCTTGTTGATCATCACTAGCAGGACCAAATTTTTCAATTGTCATTAATGATGAATACGTAACTTCTGGGCGACGAAGAAGATCCTCACCACTTGCTTCACGAACGATCGGTGTTTTTAAGATCGAGTTAACTTGATCTATATTTTCAGACGTTGGATTGATCCAAATATCTTTTAAACGTTGGCGTTCTTTTTCAATATTTTCTACTTTTTCATTAAAACGAGACCAACGAATATCATCAACAAGTCCAAGTTCTCGACCTTGTTCAGTTAAGCGTAAATCAGCGTTATCTTCACGTAATGATAAGCGGTATTCAGCACGAGAAGTGAACATTCTGTAAGGTTCTTTTGTGCCAAGCGTTGATAAATCATCAATTAATACGCCCATGTAGGCTTCATCACGACGCGGGCTCCAGCCTTCTTTTCCTTGAGAGAATAAGCTTGCATTTAAACCAGCCATTAAGCCTTGCGCAGCCGCTTCTTCATAACCGGTCGTTCCGTTTATTTGACCAGCAAAGAATAAGCCTTCAATGAACTTCGTTTCATACGTTGCTTTTAAATCTCGAGGATCAAAGAAATCGTATTCTATCGCATAACCTGGACGCACAATGTGTGCATTTTCGAATCCTTTCATTGAACGAACAATTTGTAATTGAACGTCAAAGGGAAGGCTTGTTGAAATGCCATTCGGGTACAATTCGTGGGTTGTTAGTCCTTCTGGCTCAATGAATATTTGGTGACTGTCTTTATCTGCAAAACGCATTACTTTATCTTCAATTGAAGGACAGTAACGTGGACCAATACCTTCAATAACTCCCGCATACATAGGGCTACGGTCTAAATTTTTACGAATGACATCATGCGTTTTTTCATTAGTGTGAGTAATAAAACAATTTACTTGTTGTGGATGTTGTTGACGGTTACCTAAAAAGGAAAATACAGGGGTTGGATTATCACCGGGTTGTGCTTCTAAATTGGAGAAATCAACACTTCTTGCATCAATTCGAGGTGGAGTACCTGTTTTCAGACGATCTATTCTAAACGGACGATCTCTTAAACGTTGAGCAAGAGTGATCGAAGAAGGATCTCCTGCACGGCCTCCTGAGAAGTTTTCCATTCCGATATGTATCTGACCCCCTAAAAATGTGCCAGCAGTCAGTACAACTGATTTAGCACGGAATTTAAGGCCCATTTGAGTGACAGCACCGATAACTTTATCATTTTCAATGATCAAATCGTCTACCGCTTGCTGAAACAAGGTTAAGTTTGGTTGATTTTCTAATACAGAACGTACGTAGGCTTTGTATAACGCGCGATCGGCTTGGGCACGAGTTGCTCGAACTGCTGGTCCTTTCGATGCATTCAGTGTTCTAAATTGTATACCACTGTGATCAATGGCTTCAGCCATTAACCCGCCTAAAGCATCGACTTCTTTTACCAAATGGCCCTTGCCGATCCCACCAATTGCTGGGTTACACGACATTTGACCTAATGTATCAATGTTATGAGTAAGTAAGAGTGTCTTTTGTCCGGTTCTAGCTGCAGCAAGTGCTGCCTCTGTACCAGCATGACCACCGCCAATAACAATGACATCAAAGTTTTCTTGGTAAAACATGATTAGACCTTAGGTGTTTTAAAGAGTTGGATGAATTTAATCAAGGAGGAGTATTTTACCCTTTTTCTAGGCTTGAGAGAAATGAAAAAATGATGAAGTTTTAAAATTTAAGATCACTTAATATATATAAGATCTTTTAAAGAGATCTCTTATTAGATCTATTATATAGATCGCCGATCTCTGTGGATAAGTGCTAAATGATCAACGAGATCAATATCTTTGGATCGATCTAAAGATGTTATTTAACGTTGATCTTCGATCGGACTGCTTGTGGGTAAAAAGCTTACTTATCCACAAGGGGGGAGAGGGTAAGATCTTATTCAATGGATAACTATGACTTGATCACTGGATCATAGCCTAGTTATCCACAATAAATGTTTTGCTTATTTAATAACTTTCACTCATGCATTGCATCATTTTATTAACATATGTGTTGTTTTAACCACAACTCAGCAGGTTCCTCTGGTATTGGATTTTGAGTGACATCAATCTCTAATAATGGAAATATTTCTTTTACATTGCGATTATGAAGTACTTTTTGTAATGATTTTCCAGCAGCACAGAAGGTATCGTAGTTAGAATCACCAATAGCGATGATGGCGAACTCGACGTCTGATAAGTCTTGCGAACCTTCTTCTAACTCTTGAATAAAAGGCTTTATGTTGTCTGGATAATCCCCTGCACCATGTGTTGATACGACCAAAATCCAGAGGCCTTTTGTATCAATTTCAGAGAGAATTGGTTGATTATGAATATCAGTAGCAAAGTCCATTTCTTCTAATAAATCTGCGATATGGTCGCCAACGTATTCAGCAGCACCAAGGGTGCTACCTGTAATAATTGATGCGTTTTTCATGAATTTTTCCTATAAAAAATGGGCCGTAATAGCCCATTATTGATTGTGTTTATGCTGGAAGGATTTATTTACCAATACAGAAAGAAGTAAAAATCCGCCCTAATAAGTCATCAGAACTGAATTCACCGGTTATTTCACTTAGGTGTTGTTGAGCGATTCTTAGTTCTTCAGCAAGGATTTCTCCTGCCATATAACCTTCAAGTTGTTGCTGACCGATATCAAGGTGTTCAGATGCCTTTTCTAATGCTTCGAGATGACGTCTGCGTGCCATAAAGCCACCTTCTTGATTGCCAGAGAAGCCCATGCATTCTTTTAAATGCAATCGCAAAGCATCAACACCTTCACCTGTTTTTGCTGATAAGCGAATAAGAGTAGGATCGTTAACGTGGCAAATACCAAGATTTTCACCGGTTTGATCGGCTTTATTTCGAATGACTGTCATACCCATATTCTTAGGTAATCGATCTAGAAATTCAGGCCAGATAACTTTAGGGTCAGTTGCATCAGTTGTTGTGCCATCAACCATAAATAAAACTCGGTCTGCTTGGGCTATTTCTTGCCACGCGCGTTCTATACCAATACGTTCTACTTCATCTGACGCTTCTCGAAGACCTGCGGTATCAATAATATGCAATGGCATACCATCAATGTGAATATGCTCTCTCAAGACATCACGGGTTGTGCCTGCGATATCAGTAACGATAGCGCTGTCTTTGCCTGATAATGCGTTCAGAAGGCTCGATTTACCTGCGTTTGGGCGACCTGCAATAACTACCTTCATACCTTCACGCATAATGGCACCTTGATTCGCTTCTTGGCGAACCGCGTTAAGGTTATCAATAATGCCTTGTAAGTCACCACTCACTTTGCCATCCGCCAGAAAGTCGATTTCTTCTTCTGGGAAATCTATCGCAGCTTCAACGTAGATACGCAGATAAATAAGTGATTCAACTAAGGTGTTTATTTTTCTAGAGAAAACACCTTGTAATGAATTAAGTGCTGATTTTGCTGCTTCTTCTGAACTTGCATCAATTAAATCGGCAATGGCTTCTGCTTGGGCTAAATCCATTTTATCGTTCAAAAAAGCTCTTTCTGAGAACTCTCCTGGGCGAGCCGTTCGGATCCCTTCAATTTTTAAGATGCGTTTAATCAACATATCCATAACGACAGGACCGCCATGTCCTTGAAGCTCTAGAACATCTTCACCAGTAAAAGAATGTGGATTAGGAAAATACAGGGCGATACCTTGATCAAGTTCTAAACCATTATCATCTTTAAATGGCGTGTACTCAGCGTAACGCGGCTTAAGTGTCTTTCCTACGACTTCTAGGGCGACTTGTTGAGCTTTAGGACCTGATACTCGAATGATGCCTACGCCGCCTCGTCCAGGGGCTGTTGCTTGTGCAACGATGGTGTCTGTATGTAATGTCATGATTATTCTTAATGTCTATTGCTTGAGCATATTGTAAGCCGATAAAACAAAAAAGGCGACCAATGGCCGCCTTTTGTTTATTTCTTTAGAAAGTTAACTTACTTAGAATGTAAGCCTTTTTTCTCAAGTGCACGATAAATCAGAGTTTGCTGAATTAACGTTACGACGTTTGATACTAACCAGTAAAGAACTAGGCCAGCAGGGAACCATAAGAAGAACACGGTGAACATAACAGGCATGAATGTCATGATCTTCTGTTGCATTGGATCCGTTACTGTTGTAGGGCTCATTTTCTGGATTAAGAACATACTCGCACCCATTAACAACGGCAGGATGTAGTACGGGTCTTGTGCTGATAAATCCGTGATCCAACCAAAGAATGGTGCATGACGAAGTTCAACGGATTCCATTAGTGCCCAATATAGCGAAATAAAGATTGGCATTTGAAGAACGATAGGTAAACAACCACCTAATGGGTTTACTTTTTCTTTCTTATAAAGCTCCATCATTTCTTGGCTCATGCGTTGACGGTCATCGCCAATGCGTTCACGCATTGCTGCCAACTTAGGTTGAAGCATGCGCATTTTAGCCATTGATGTATATTGTGCTTTCGTTAGCGGGTACATTGCACCACGAACGATGAACGTTAGGATCATAATTGCTAGACCCCAGTTTCCAACGATGCTTTGAATGAAAGACAATAGTTTGTGAAGTGGAGAAGCGATGAACCATAACCAACCGTAATCAACACTTAAATCTAAGTATTTAGCAGTCGCTGCCATTTGTGGTTGAAGTTTTGGACCTGTCCAAAGCGTAGCAGTCAACGTATCTTCTTGACCTGCAGGAATCGTTACTGAAGGCATACGAACGCCAATGTAACCGTAATCACCAGCAACACGAGTCGTCAGTGTTGCGTCATTAACGTTACGAGGGATCCAAGCGGATGCAAAATAATGTTGCAACATACCAGCCCAACCTTGACCATTTGTCATGTCGATAGATAAGTTCTTATCTTCCATGTCATCAAAGCTGTATTTTTTATAGCGAGTGTCTTCAGTTGAATAAGCACCACCACGGTACGTAGGCATTGTTAAACTGCCACCGTCATCCAATAAGTTTTGCTTTAAGTTTGCGTACATTTCTACTGTCGCTGGTGCTGAAGATTGGTTGTTCACCGTATATTCAACATCAATTGCGTAGCTGTCACGCTTAACGATTAGAGTTTTAGTATAAGTAATACCGTTTTTCTCTAATGTTAAAGGAATGCGTAATTCGTTTTGGCCATCAGCTAAAACGTAATCTGTTTTTTTAGCCGTAAATTGTGCACGGCCGGTATTTGAATCAATACCTTGAGGACCGATCAAACCACTTTGAGCAATATAGCTATGATCAGCATCATTCTTAAGAAGAACGAATTTTGCTTTAGAGTCTAATTCAGCATCGTATTTATTAAGAACAGATTCAATAATGTCACCGCCTAATGTATCTACTTTTAAAGTAAGCACATCAGTCGTAATTGTGATCAGTTTATCAGACTGAGCTGAATCCACTGGTGCATCACTGTTTGCTGTTGACGAAGTTGGAACATCACCGTTCTTGTGTGTCTGTTGAACGGTACTAACTGTAGCTGGTTGCTGCGGATTAGTTTCTACTTGCCATTGTTGGAAAAGTAAAAAAGAAACTAAAGCCAGTGCAAGCAACAGAATATTACGTTGGGTATCCATCGTTATTGTTCTCTGTCTTTATGCTGCTTGGGTGGGACGGGGTCATAGCCCCCATCATTCAAAGGATGACATTTTAATAGACGTTTGCCAGTTAGCCAACACCCTTTTACTAAACCGTGTGACTTTAGTGCGTCAATTGCATAATGTGAACACGTTGGAGTAAATCGACAGCGAGGTCCAATCATTGGACTGATGACGAGTTGATAAAAACGGATAAGACCGATTGCTATCCACGAGAAGGGCGAGACAGGCGATGCCATAATTTATCTAATAGCTTGTTAAAGTCTTCGTTACTCAATTCTTGAGCACTCTTTTTAGCGATAACCACAAAGTCTTTCGCAGGTAAGGAATGTTGCTTATTGCGGAAACTTTCACGAGTTATACGTTTAAACTTATTGCGACCAACAGCAGTTTTAATTTGCTTCTTAGGAACAGCAAGACCTAAACGAGGGTGTGATAGTGAATTTTCTCTGGCAAGAATGGTGAAGTGAGGTGAGCCGGCTCGGTGAGCTTGCTTGAAAACTGATTTGTAATCTTCGGGAGTTAACAAGCGTAACTCCCGAGAGAAGTCGTAATTCATCAAAATAATCTGGTGATTACTTAGATAGACGCTTACGGCCTTTAGCACGACGAGCGTTAATTGTGTTACGACCGTTCTTAGTTGCCATGCGAGCACGGAAACCGTGAGAACGTTTACGTTTAAGAACTGAAGGTTGGAAAGTGCGTTTCATTGGTATTACCTTATTACTGATCAGTAGTTTTTAGGTTTAATTTAAACCCGGCGTGGGACGTACATTCCGACGCCTCTCAACAAAGAGGCGGAATTGTAATCATTGGCAGAAAAATAGTCAATAAGAGGTTCCACGTATTTTCCGGACGGTGAATTATACTTTTTGTGAGCGAGAGCGCAAGGATCTTTATGCGATCCCAACTTGATTTAAGAATTTCTTTAATTTCAGATCCTGTGGATAACCAAAAATCTGCTCTGGTGTTCCTTGTTCTACGATCTTTCCATCGGCCATATAGATAACACGATCAGCCACTTCTTTGGCAAATTGCATTTCATGCGTAACGACTAACATCGTTTGATGTTGGGTAGCCAGTTTTTTCATCAATGTCAGAACTTCATTTACCCATTCAGGATCGAGTGCTGACGTGGGTTCATCAAACAATAGCAACTCTGTTTCTAATGCCATTGCTCTACCAATACCAACACGTTGTTGTTGTCCTCCAGAGAGGGCCGCAGGATAGCTATCCCCTTTGTCTCGGAGTCCAATATCATCTAAGATTTGTTGTGATCGTTTTAATGCATCGGCTTTATTCCACTTGTGGACAGTTATTAAGCCTTCTGCAATGTTTTGCCTTGCCGTTAAGTGGGCGAAAAGGGCGTAGTTTTGAAAGATAAACCCTGTTTTTCGTCGTAATGCGAGTACTTCTGTTTTGGTATATTTTTCTGTATTAACACTGACATCATCGATTGTTATGGTGCCTTTGTCTGCGGTTTCAAGAAAATTGATGCATCTGAGTAGCGTTGATTTACCCGTTCCACTCGATCCTATAATCGCAATTATCTCTCCTTTATTAATCGTTAAATCGATGCCAGAGAGGACTTCTGTGGTTCCAAAGCTTTTATGTAGATTGGTTATTTTTATCATCGTACATAGGCCTTATTTAATTTTTTTTCAGCCCAAGTTTGGACTTGAGTAAGAATAATGACGACACCCCAATAGATAAGAGCAACCGCTAAAAACGCTTCAAAAAATTTAAAACTGGAAGAAGCTTCCATCTGTGCTTTTGCCATAATCTCAGAAACACCGAGTGTAAAAGCTAATGACGTCGATTTAATCATATCAATGAAATAATTCATTAAAGAAGGCAACGCAATTCGTGTGGCTTGAGGAAGAATGATTCGGCGCATCGCTTGAGAGGTTGTCATTCCTATCGAAAGACTGGCTTCCATTTGACTGCGATCAACACCGATAATCGCGGCACGAATACTTTCTGCCATATAGGCAGCAAAATGAAGTGTTAAGCCTATGACAGCAGCACTAAATGCATCTAAGCCAACAAAAATAGGAAAGACTTGAGGAAGCCCATAATAAAGAAGAAACAATTGCACCAATAAAGGCGTACCTCGAAAGAAACTGATGTAAAGTTGGCTGAGTTGATCAAGTACAGGGACTTTAAATACTCTTAGGTTCGCTAACACTAACGCGAGCGCTAAGGCAAAGAATAACCCCCATACTGCCATTTCGAGTGTCGTACCTAAGTATTTAAATAGTATAGGTAAGAGCTCAATCATATACGCAAAATCAAATCCCATGATGCTCTCTATTATTGGTTTAAAGAAAAGTGCGGTAGATAGTGTCAGCTATATAAATCAGATAAGCAATAAACACAAAACCCACTAAAGGGTAATGATAGTGGGTTTTGTGTCATTTTTATCGAAGTGAATACTCACTTTTATATTACTGCGGTTATTTTGTTACGTCTGCATCAAACCATTTTTGAGATATTTCAGCCAAGGTACCGTCAGTACGCATTTCTGACAGGGCTTTATTTACTTCTTGTTGAAGTTTTTGGCCTTTTTCATTTTTTACAAATGGCCAAGCGTTTTCAATGGTTTCAAAAGGTTCGCCAGCAAGTTGTAGAGGCAAACCTGATTTTTTAATCAATTGTGCAGCAGAAAGACGATCCATTACAAACGCATCCGAGCGGCCTAAAGCGACATCGTGTTCAATGCCTGTATCGTAGGTTTTAATGTCAATTTGATTCGATTTGTCGTTATCTCGCAACAGTTTCTCAAAGTTAGACCCTAAATTCACGGCAACGGTTTTGCCGGCCAGGTCTTCAATGCCTTTAATGCTTTCATTGCCTTTACGTACGGTAATTTGAGCGCCGTCGACAACATAAGGGTCAGCAAATAGATATTTTGCTTCACGTGCTTCTGTTTTTGTTATTTGATTTGAAATGGTATCAATTCGACCCGTTTCTAATAAACCAAATAAGCCAGAGAAACTCGCTGTTACATATTCTATTTTATAGTCATTACGACGACCAATTTCATCCCATAAATCCACTTCAAACCCTTGCAGTTTGTCCAACTTAACAAAGGTAAATGGGAAATAGCGACCAGACATCCCAACTTTAACTTCAGTGGCGGCTTGAGCAAATTGAGTTGCAGCTAAAGTGAGTGCTAAACCGGTTAGAATTTGTTTTGTCCATTTCATAATGATATCTCGTTATCGACTGTGATATGCATGATACGTTTTTTGCGAGTGAGCTCTAAATACCCTATGGTTATTTTTAATAACTAAATAATCATTTAAGTCATTTTTTAACCGCCTGTTGATGGTTTTGGGTATAAGTAAGGTAAAAAGTGTGTCGATCTAGGTAAAAAAGCGTGATCAGTGTGAATAACTTCGATCTTATTCACTGGATCTTCGATCTAACACTGGCACTCTAGTTATCCACAGTATAAAATTAACGACCTTTTGCAATTAATATAATGAGTGGGGTTGTCCGTGTCTTCATCGCTTTGGCTGCAGTGTTTACAGCGCCTTCAAGAAGAATTACCTTCCGCAGAATTTAGTATGTGGGTTAGACCCCTACAAGCTGAATTAAATGACAATACCCTTACGCTATTTGCCCCAAATCGATTTGTTCTCGATTGGGTTCGTGATAAATACTTAAATAGCATTAACTCGTTATTAAATGAGTTCTGTGGTGGTGATATACCTACTTTACGTTTTGAAGTGGGAAGCAAACCTATATCTGCACCACCTCGCCCACAAAGAACGGCGGCTGATGTCGCTGCTGCAACGTCGGCTCCTGCACAAATGCAAGCAAGACAATCATTGCATAAACCATGGGAATCAAGAGGACCAGAGCCTGTTGATGATCTAAATCACCGCTCAAACGTGAACCCTAAACACAAATTTACTAACTTCGTAGAAGGTAAATCAAACCAACTTGGTTTGGCTGCTGCTCGTCAGGTTTCTGATAATCCAGGAACGGCTTATAATCCATTGTTTTTATATGGCGGCACTGGTTTAGGTAAGACGCATTTATTGCAAGCGGTTGGTAATGCCATTCTTGAACGTAAACCAAACGCAAAAGTGGTTTACATGCACTCAGAACGTTTTGTGCAAGATATGGTAAAAGCATTGCAAAATAACGCGATCGAAGAATTTAAACGTTATTACCGCAGTGTTGATGCCTTATTGATCGATGATATTCAATTCTTTGCTAATAAAGAGCGTTCCCAAGAAGAGTTCTTCCATACGTTTAATGCGCTATTGGAAGGCAATCAACAAATTATCCTAACGTCAGATCGATACCCTAAAGAGATTAATGGCGTAGAAGACCGTCTAAAGTCTCGTTTTGGTTGGGGTCTTACGGTTGCGATTGAACCACCAGAATTAGAAACCCGTGTTGCTATCTTGATGAAGAAAGCAGAAGATCATCAGATTCACTTAGCGGATGAAGTTGCGTTCTTTATAGCGAAGCGTTTACGTTCGAATGTACGTGAACTGGAAGGCGCCTTGAACCGTGTCGTTGCTAATGCTAACTTCACTGGTCGTGCGATTACGATTGATTTTGTTCGTGAAGCGTTGCGAGATTTATTAGCCTTGCAAGAAAAGCTAGTGACAATTGATAATATTCAAAAGACAGTCGCTGAATACTATAAAATTAAAATGGCTGATTTATTGTCTAAACGCCGTTCTCGTTCAGTTGCTCGTCCACGTCAACTAGCGATGGCGTTATCAAAAGAACTAACGAACCACAGTTTACCTGAGATTGGTGATGCATTTGGTGGCAGAGATCATACGACAGTGCTTCACGCTTGTCGTAAAATCGCTCAGTTACGCGAAGAAAGCCATGATATTAAAGAAGATTACTCTAATCTGATCAGAACATTATCATCGTAAGCTATTTATCTACTTTTATATAAACGAGTATTATGAAATTTTCTATTGAACGCAGCCATTTATTAAAACCGCTGCAACAAGTATCTGGAGCCTTAGGTGGCCGTCCATCATTGCCTATTTTAGGTAATATTTTGCTTCAAGTTGAAAATGGTCAACTGTCGATGACAGCAACAGATCTTGAAGTAGAACTTATTAGTAATATTCTGTTAGAAGGGGATTTTGAAGCGGGTGCGATTACGGTGCCTTCTCGTAAGTTCTTAGATATCTGTCGTGGTTTACCTGACGGTGCAAATATTACTATTGTTTTGGAAGGCGATCGTGTTTTAGTTCGTTCTGGACGTAGCCGATTTACATTAGCAACCTTACCAGCTCAAGATTTTCCGAATATAGAAGGCTGGCAAAGTGAAGTTGAAATTACGCTTTCTCAAGCACAACTTCGTAAGCTAATTGAAAGTACGCAATTCTCAATGGCAAACCAAGATGTTCGTTATTACCTTAATGGCATGATGTTTGAAACTCAGGGGACTATTTTTCGCTCCGTTGCGACAGATGGGCACCGAATGGCAGTATGTAACATGCCAGTAGAGTCAGAACTTCCTGAGCAACAAGTGATCATGCCACGCAAAGGTATTCAAGAGCTAGTGCGCCTTCTTGACTCGCCAGAACAGAGTGTTACGTTACAGTTTGGTAATTCAAATGTACGGGCTGAAGTGAATAACTTTATCTTCACTTCTAAGCTTGTTGATGGTCGTTTTCCTGATTATCGACGAGTAATGCCGCAAAGCAGTAATAAAACACTAGAAGCCGATTGTGATGAATTGCGTCAAGCGTTTGCGCGTGCTGCTATTTTATCGAATGAAAAATTCCGAGGTGTTCGTGTTAATTTGGCAAACAACCAAATGCGTATTACAGCGAACAACCCAGAGCAAGAAGAAGCAGAAGAAATCTTAGATGTCGATTTCCAAGGTGAAGACATTGAAATTGGTTTTAACGTTAGCTATGTACTAGATGTACTTAATACGTTGAAATGTGAACGAGTACGAATTTCGATGACAACAGCAAATGCGAGTGCATTAGTGGAAGATTGTGCGAACGATGAAGCACAATATGTTGTTATGCCAATTCGTCTGTAAAAGACAAAAATAGATGCCGTTATCACGTTTAATTATTAATGATTTTCGCAATATTGAAACGTGTGATATTCAATTATCTACCGGCTTTAATTTTGTTATCGGTCCTAATGGAAGTGGGAAAACCAGTGTCCTTGAAGCGATATACTTGCTCGGACACGGGCGTTCTTTTAAAAGCTCGTTAACAGGTCGAATTATTCGAAATAGCTGTGACGAGCTTTTTATTCATGGTCGATTTACTACGCCAGAGCAGTTTGAATTGCCAATTGGCATAAATAAACAGAGAGACGGCACAACGGAAGTAAAAATAGGCGGAGAAAGTGGTCAAAAACTGGCACAATTAGCCAAGGTTTTACCACTGCAACTGATTCATCCTGAAGGGTTTGAGTTGGTAACTGATGGACCTAAGTTCCGTCGTGCCTTTATTGATTGGGGAGTGTTTCACGTGGAACCTGCTTTTTATGAAGCATGGAGCCGAGTGAAACGGTTAACCAAACAACGAAATGCCTTATTAAAAACGGCACAAAGCTATCGAGAGTTGAGTTATTGGGATTTGGAACTTGCCAGCCTTGCTGAGAAGATAGATCAGTGGCGAGTGGATTACATCAATCACATATCTGAAGCAACTCAACAAATATGTCAGGCATTCTTACCAGAATACGACATAAAGCTGTCATACTACCGTGGTTGGGAGAGAGAGACTCCTTATGCGGAATTGCTTAAACGAAACTTTGAGCGAGATAAGCAGCTGGGTTATACCGTCGGCGGCCCAAATAAAGCCGACTTAAGAATTAAAGTTGCCGGTACTCCTGTTGAAGATGTGCTGTCTAGAGGTCAACTAAAGTTGATGGTATGTGCGTTACGATTAGCACAAGGACAGCATTTAACTGAAGCAACAGGAAAACAGTGCATCTATTTAATAGACGATTTTGCTTCTGAACTGGATAGCCACCGCCGCCAATTGTTGGCTCAATATTTGAAACAAACAAAGGCACAGGTGTTTATTAGTTCAATTACTGCTGAACAGATTGCAGATATGCATGATGAAGAAAGCAAGATGTTTGAGATAGAACATGGCAAAATAGCCCAAGGATAAAAACGCGAGAGTAACTCATGTCAGAAAATTATGATTCATCGAGTATTAAAGTACTAAAAGGTCTGGATGCGGTACGTAAGCGTCCGGGTATGTATATCGGCGACACCGACGACGGTACTGGTCTTCACCACATGGTGTTTGAGGTTGTCGATAACTCAATCGATGAAGCTCTTGCTGGTCACTGTAGCGACATCATAGTTACGATTCATGAAGATAACTCTGTTTCTGTAAGTGATGATGGTCGTGGTATACCAACTGAAATTCACGAAGAAGAAGGCGTATCTGCTGCAGAAGTTATCATGACGGTACTTCACGCAGGTGGTAAGTTTGATGATAACTCATACAAAGTATCGGGTGGCCTTCACGGTGTTGGTGTTTCGGTTGTAAACGCATTATCAGAGAAAGTGGAGCTGACGATTAATCGTCGAGGCGAAATTTTCCAACAAATTTATTGTCATGGTGTTCCTCAGGCGCCACTAGCCGTTATTGGTACAACAGATACTACGGGTACTAAAATCCGTTTTTGGCCGAGTGACCAAACGTTCGCAAATATTGAATTTGTGTATGACATTCTAGCAAAACGCTTACGTGAGCTTTCTTTCTTAAACTCTGGCGTATCTATCCGTCTACAAGACATGCGTGAAGAAGATAAATCTGATCACTTCATGTTTGAAGGCGGCATCAAAGCGTTTGTTACTCACTTGAACCGTAACAAAACACCAGTTCACCAGAAAATATTTTATTTTGATGCTGAGCGCAAAGAAGACGGTATTGTTGTAGAAGTAGCGATGCAGTGGAATGACTCTTACCAAGAGAACATTTTCTGTTATACGAATAACATCCCACAACGTGATGGCGGTGCTCACTTATCTGGCTTCCGCTCTGCGTTAACACGTACTTTGAATTCGTTCATGGACAAAGAAGGCTTTTCTAAGAAAGCAAAATCATCAGCATCAGGTGATGATGCTCGTGAAGGCCTAACTGCCGTTGTTTCTGTTAAAGTGCCTGATCCTAAGTTCTCAAGCCAAACTAAAGATAAACTGGTTTCTTCAGAAGTGAAGTCTGCGGTTGAATCGGCAATGAATGAAAAATTAGCTGAATTCTTAGCGGAAAACCCAGGCGAAGCTAAAATGGTTTGTTCTAAAATCATTGATGCGGCTCGCGCACGTGAAGCGGCTCGTAAAGCTCGTGAAATGACTCGTCGTAAAGGCGCGTTAGATATCGCTGGTCTTCCTGGTAAGCTTGCGGATTGTCAGGAAAAAGATCCTGCTCAATCTGAACTATACATAGTGGAAGGGGACTCTGCTGGCGGTTCAGCCAAGCAGGGACGTAACCGTAAAAACCAAGCGATCCTTCCGCTTAAAGGTAAAATTCTAAACGTAGAAAAAGCACGTTTTGATAAAATGATCTCTTCTCAAGAGGTTGGTACGCTAATCACTGCATTAGGTTGTGGTATTGGTCGTGACGAATACAATCCGGATAAATTGCGTTACCACAACATCATCATCATGACCGATGCCGATGTCGATGGTTCACACATCCGTACTTTGCTATTGACGTTTTTCTATCGTCAAATGCCAGAATTGATTGAACGTGGCTACATCTACATTGCTCAACCACCTCTTTACAAAGTAAAGAAAGGCAAACAAGAGCAATACATTAAAGATGAAGAAGCGATGGCTGAATATCAAATAACGCAAGCGTTAGATAATGCTTCGCTTTTTGTTAATCCTCACGAATCAATTTTTGGTCAAGAGCTTGAAAACTTAATTCGTAAATTTAACAGTGTAATGAAACTGCTTGACCGTATGAGTCGCCGTTACCCATTGCCATTGTTAAATCGTTTAGTTTATACATCACGTTTAACACAAGATGAGTGTGAAAACGAAGCAACAGTTCAAGCATGGACTGAAGCGTTAGTTATCGCATTGAATGAGCATGAAACAGGCGCAAGCCAGTACACCGCTGCGCTGCAGTTTAACGAAGAGTTAAACATTCACCAGCCGAAGCTTGTTGTTCGTACTCACGGTGTTCAACATGAATACGTACTAAGTGCTGATTTGCTTAACTCGAAAGAGTACGGCCGTATTGCTGAATTGTCAGAATCACTGAATGGTCTGATTGAAGAAGGCGCTTACGTACAGCGTGGAGAGCGTAAACTAACGATCGAAACGTTAGATGAAGCCATTGCATGGTTAATTAAAGACTCTCGTCGTGGTGTGTACTTACAGCGTTACAAAGGTCTAGGTGAAATGAACCCTGAGCAGCTTTGGGAAACAACAATGGATCCTGATTCTCGTCGTATGATGCAAGTAACTATCAACGATGCAGTAAGTGCGGATGAGTTGTTTACTACGTTAATGGGTGACCATGTTGAGCCGCGTCGTAACTTCATTGAAGAAAATGCCTTACGTGTAGCTAACCTAGACGTTTAAACTTTTTATAATTCTATATTTTGCCAGTTAGTCCTACTTCTGCGTCGAAGGTGCTCACTTATGTTCATAAGCTCCGCGCCTTCTTCTTGAATTAGAACGAACTGACTTCATCTAGAATCATAAATGCTTAAGTTGAAAATTAAGAAGCACTGCTAATTAGCAGTGCTTTTTTTATCTGGAATTTAGGGGTTGTTTTTATTTATTGTTCAGGGGGTTAGCGGTGTTTTTAGTTTAAATCTAAAAATAAATAGTCAGTACCTCTTGAAAGTAAAATAGCTGAACCACATATCTAGTTATGAAGGGGATGCCGAAAGGGTCTTCTGAAAAATGACTTGTCCAAAATGGAAAGTCTTATAATTTTATAGAGGCAACTAAGGACCCAAGTTTGGGGTAGTTGTACTCACTATTGCTTAAAGTAAAGGATAGTATTATGCGTAATGTAGATTTCACACCATTGTACCGTTCAGCAATTGGTTTTGATCGTCTTTTCAATCTAATGGAAAACAACACGGCAAAAACAAATGGCGGTTACCCTCCGTATAACATCGAGCAAAAATCAGAACATAACTACCGTATCACCATGGCGGTGGCGGGGTTTGCTGAAGAACAAATCGATTTGACTCAACACGAAAATATGCTGATTGTACGTGGTGAACGTCCTGAAACGGATGAAACAAAAACCTACCTATATCAAGGGATTGCAGAGCGTAACTTTGAACGCAAATTCCAATTAGCAGATTACGTGAAAGTGGTGGGCGCAACCATGGAAAATGGTTTACTGCATGTTGATTTAGAACGTGAAATTCCAGAAGCGATGCAACCACGTAAGATTGCTATTAACGGCAATAATTTACTGGAAAGCTAATCGTAGATTGGTAAAGATTTGAAATGAAGGCGCTGTGATAGCGCCTTTTTTGTGTCTGCTATTCGCTGAGCTATGAATTTATGGATTATTGCTTTTCCATCATCAATAGATGGCATTTGTAAGCGCTGTTCATTTGATGATGACAAACAGAATTGCTGATTCCAAAGCAACAAACCATTATTTGAGTCATCATATTAATGACTCAAGGCTAAGTCTATTTTGGTTATTCTGAATACGCCTTCAACACTTCTTCCGCAATAATATCGATGCCTTTTTGCATCATTGCTTCATCTTGCACGTAGTTCATACGCAAACATTGGTGAGCGTGATCCCAGCTGTCGTCTTGACCAATAAAGAAATACTCGCCCGGGACGATCAGCACGCCGCGTGCTTTCAAGCGTTTGTACAGTTCCATGGTTGTGATTGGCAGCTCATCAAACCATAGCCACAAGAAAATCGCGCCTTCAGGTTTATGAATGCGGAAACGAGGATCGGTAATCGCCGTTTGTAGCATCTTAACCGCAGCTTGAGATTTGTGACGGTAGAAAGGCTGAATGACATCTTCACTTAAACGTAATAAATCACCAGACTCAATCATGTGTAAACCCATCGCAGGTCCCATACTTCCCGGCGCTAAACTGATAATGCCATTCAGGTTAGTCATCGCTTCCGTCATTTTCTCATTGGCAATCACAATACCGCAGCGTAAGCCCGGTAAACCTAATTTAGAAAGGCTCATGCAAAGAATGGTGTTTTCATTCCAAAACGGCGTCACTTCTTCAAAAATAATATTAGGGAAAGGCGTGCCATAAGCATTATCGAGAATTAAGGGAATGTTATTTTCACGCGCAAGCTTATCAAGCTTGATCACTTCATCGTCGGTGATCACGTTGCCTGTTGGGTTTGTTGGGCGAGAGATACAAATAGCGCCTATGGTGTCATCCACTTTTAATTGGCTAAAATCAACGTGGTATTTGAACTGACCATTATCGAGCAATTCAATTTCTGGACGGTAAGAAATAAAGCTATCAACTTCTAATTCAGAATCGGCATAACCAATGTATTCTGGCGCGAGGGGCAATAAAATTTTCTTTTTAGAGCCATCAGCATAAGTTCCCGCTAATAAATTGAATAAGCTAAAGAACGCACTTTGAGAACCATTGGTTAGGCTAATGTTTTTAGAACTGATGTCCCAACCATAGGTTTCTTTAAGCAGCTTAGCTAGGGCCTTAACAAAGCTGTCCTTACCTTGTGGGCCGTCATAATTTGCCATAGCAGCGATCAGCTCACCTGAATCGAGCATCTTTTGTGAGGCACTTTTAAAGTAGTCGAGCATGGCAGGAATACCCGCAGGGTTACCGCCACCGAGCATGATTGCACCAGGGGTACGCAAGCCATCATTTAAATCATCCATTAATTGGGTGATCCCGCTGTAACGAGTAAATTTTTCGCCAAATTGAGTAAACTTCATTACGACTACCGTGATAATTAGAGAGTGGATGTATTGATTGTTTTAACAACATACCTCAACACCAAACAGAGATAAAGCACCAAGATGAGTCGTGTTTTTATATATTCAGCCACAAAGGTGAGGTGAATTTACACAAAGTGTCTATTTTCACTACTCCCAAAGAGGTCTGCGAGGTATACTTCTTGGTTATATTTATCAACGATCGCGCGAATTAAATTATGCAAAAATACGATATCAAAACCTTCCAGGGAATGATCCTCGCGCTGCAGGATTATTGGGCACAACAGGGTTGTACGATTGTACAGCCATTAGATATGGAAGTGGGCGCAGGTACATCTCACCCAATGACATGTCTGCGAGCGCTTGGCCCAGAGCCAATGGCTACCGCTTATGTTCAACCATCTCGTCGTCCTACGGATGGCCGTTATGGTGAAAACCCTAACCGTCTGCAGCACTACTATCAATTTCAGGTAGCGTTAAAGCCTTCTCCAGATAATATTCAAGAACTGTACTTAGGTTCTTTAGAAGTGCTTGGTATCGATCCTCTTGTTCATGATATTCGTTTCGTAGAAGACAACTGGGAAAACCCAACATTGGGTGCTTGGGGTTTAGGCTGGGAAATCTGGCTAAACGGCATGGAAGTAACGCAATTTACGTACTTCCAACAAGTTGGCGGTCTTGAGTGTAAACCTGTAACAGGTGAAATCACTTACGGTATCGAACGTCTTGCTATGTACATTCAAGAAGTAGACTCGGTTTACGATCTTGTTTGGAACCATGGCCCTCAAGGCGTAGTTACTTACGGTGATATTTTCCACCAAAATGAAGTAGAGCAATCGACTTACAACTTTGAACACGCCGATGTTGATTTCCTATTTGGATTCTTCGATCAGTGCGAGAAAGAGTGTAAAGAGTTGCTTGAACTTGAAAAGCCGCTACCTCTTCCAGCGTACGAGCGCATTCTAAAAGCCGGTCATGCATTTAACTTGCTAGATGCTCGTAAAGCGATCTCTGTAACAGAGCGTCAACGTTACATTCTTCGTATTCGTAACCTAACTAAATCGGTTGCAGAAGCTTATTACGCATCACGTGAAGCGCTAGGCTTCCCAATGTGTCGCTCAACTAAACCAACAGCGACAGAGGAGAAGTAATCATGGCGAAGAATTTTCTAATCGAATTAGGGACTGAAGAGCTTCCACCGAAAGCACTTCGTTCATTAGCTGAAGCGTTTGCTGCAAATTTTGAAGCCGGCCTTAAAGCAGCTGGTTTAGCGCATCAAGGCATTAAGTGGTATGCAACGCCTCGTCGTTTAGCGCTTAAAATCGCTGAATTAGATGAAGGCCAAGCAGACAAAATCGTTGAAAAGCGTGGTCCTGCAATCGCTTCTGCATTTGATGCTGACGGTAATCCGACTAAAGCAGCTCAAGGCTGGGCTCGTGGTAACGGTATTACGGTTGAGCAGGCTGAGCGTCTAAAAACAGACAAAGGCGAATGGCTACTTCATAAAGAAGAAGTAAAAGGTCAACCGGTTAAAGGACTTGTTGTTGAATTAGCAGCAAAAGCCCTGGCTGGTTTACCAATTCCTAAAGCAATGCGTTGGGGTAACTCAGACATTCAATTTATTCGTCCAGTGAAAACACTGACAATCCTATTGGGTGACGAACTGATTGAAGGCACTATCTTAGGTGTTGCTTCTACTCGTACTATCCGTGGCCACCGTTTCATGGGTGAAAGCGAGTTTACGATTGATTCTGCTGACCAATACCCTGCGATCTTAGAAGAACGCGGTAAAGTAATGGCTGACTACGATGCGCGTAAAGCCATCATCCTTGCTGGTGCTAAAAAAGCAGCAGAAGCGGTTGGCGGTATTGCGGATCTAGAAGACGAATTAGTTGAAGAAGTTACGTCTCTTGTTGAATGGCCAGTGGTATTAACCGCTAAGTTTGAGCAAGAGTTCTTGAATGTTCCTTCTGAAGCGTTGGTTTACACAATGAAGGGCGATCAAAAGTACTTCCCTGTGTACGACCAAGAGAAGAACCTACTTCCTAACTTCATCTTTGTTACTAACATCGAATCTAAAGAACCTCGTCACATTATCGAAGGTAATGAGAAAGTGGTTCGCCCACGTCTTGCTGATGCTGAATTCTTCTTCAATACAGACCGTAAGCGTCCGCTTATCGATCGTCTGCCAGAACTAGATCAAGCAATATTCCAGAAGCAATTGGGCACAATCAAAGACAAAACAGACCGTATTACTGAACTTGCTGGCTACATCGCTGAGCAAATTGGTGCGGACGTTGAGAAATCGCAACGTGCAGGTCTACTGGCTAAGTGTGACTTAATGACCTCAATGGTATTTGAATTTACAGATACTCAAGGTGTTATGGGCATGCACTACGCAACTCACGATGGTGAAGATGCACAAGTCGCATTAGCGCTTTACGAGCAATACATGCCTCGTTTCGCGGGTGATGACTTACCAAGTACCGATGTTTCGGCATCAGTAGCAATGGCAGATAAGCTAGATACGCTAGTGGGTATCTTCGGCATTGGTCAAGCTCCTAAGGGGTCTGATCCATTTGCACTTCGTCGTGCTGCGTTAGGTATCTTACGCATCATCGTTGAAAAAGGGTACAACTTAGATTTAGTTGACCTTGTTGCTAAAGCACAATCTTTGTTTGGCGATAAATTAACGAATGCAAACGTAGACACTGATGTGATTGATTTCATGTTAGGTCGTTTCCGTGCATGGTACCAAGATGAAGGTTTCAGTGTAGACATCATCCAAGCGGTACTTGCTCGTCGTCCAACCAAGCCTGCTGATTTTGATCAACGTGTGAAAGCGGTATCTCACTTCCGTGAATTAGACGCGGCTGAGTCTCTAGCGGCAGCGAATAAGCGCGTAGGTAATATCCTGGCGAAATTCGATGGCGAACTGGCTCAAGAAATCGATCTAGCTCTTCTTCAAGAAGACGCTGAGAAAGTATTGGCTGAGAAAGTTGAAATCCTAGCAGAAGCACTAGAGCCAGTATTTATTGCTGGTAATTATCAAGAAGCATTAAGCCGCTTAGCTGAGCTACGTGAGCCTGTCGATGCGTTCTTTGATGGTGTAATGGTAATGGCTGACGATGAGGCGCTTAAGCTGAATCGTCTAACTTTGTTGAATAAGCTACGTAACTTATTCTTAGATATTGCTGATATTTCTCTTCTTCAAAAATAGAAATTCATATATCTGATGAAATACCTCGCTATGGCGGGGTATTTTTTTGTCTAAATATCGTGTTTTCGAAAATTAGAGGTTAATTATATCGATAACAGTGACTACAATTGGCACTCTTCTCTTTTATTTAGGCTGCTGATTTCGATGAAATTATCTGTTTGTGCAACGTTTATCTCCCTTTCGCTATTGGTAGGATGTCAAAGTACGTCATTAACCTCGACAGATAGTTCTGATTCAATATCAACAGCTGATTCATCAAATCAAATTGAATCAACCACAAGCTCAAACAATAACACCGCTATTTGTCCCGTATTAGGCATTCAACCAGTGACTGTTTCTGTGTCTGATTTATGGGCAAACGGTGATGTGATCACCGATGCTTATACTGGGAATATTGCTCAGGTGGTTAATGGAGAGATAACGCTAACACCAAGTCGCCACAGTGGTGGCGTATTACTGTTGGAATCAGAAGAAGAAAAAGCGCGCTTCTCTTGGGATGGTGCGACGTTCTACCACATCGCAACGGATAGATTCTTTAATGGGAACAGTTGGAATGATCACAGTTATGGACGCCAAAGCACAAAGGAGGGCTTTCAGGGCGGAGATATTGTTGGCTTAACAAAAAAACTCGATTACTTAGCCGAATTAGGCGTTGATGTCGTATGGATCTCCACTCCTCTAGAGCAAGTGCATGGGTGGTTACCCAATAAGAGCGGCAATTCTCCTGAATACCCTTATGCCGGTGGTGCGACTCTCGATTGGACGCAACTGGATACCAACATGGGGAGTGAGCAAGAAATGCGAACGTTTGTCGACCTAGCGCACCAATTGGGTATGCGAGTGATGTGGAGTGTGGATACGGCACCGTCAATACCAACCTTATCGGATTTACAGCAATTTTCAATTCAGCCGAATAATCCGGATGCGTTACCAAGCTATTGGAGTGAATGGCAACCACAAGAAGGTCAAAACTTAACACATTATTTAGATGCTTTTAAAAATAAGAATGGTGATATACCTGATTGGTGGTCAGAAGCATGGATGGAAGAAAATAATGAAAACGCGATCACGTTGCCTGCATTTTTTGCGAATAAGCCGTCAACTAAAGTAAAAAGCAGTGAAAAGACAAAAAATGAGTACCTAGCTGGATGGATGAGTGCATGGGTGTCAGAGTTTGGGATTGATGGTTTTGTTGTTTCTAATTCAACACCAGAGTTAACTCAGAAGATCGAGCAAGAAGGGAAAGACGCTTTTACTCTGTGGAACAAAGACAACGCGTACAAAGCGTTAGAAAATGCGTCTTTTCGTGTGATTGATTTACAGCAACAGAATTACTTTAGCGATCAAATGCTGTCTTTAAAAAGCAATGATGAACCGCACTGCCTCACTAAGCTTAATGCTGAGTACGTAACTCAAAGCCAAGCTGAAAAACCAAGTATGACTCGATTGACTTGGTTTGATGGTAAATCGTTATCTGATTCTTCAGTGGGCAGTGTAAACGCAGATAATTACGCGGATTACCGTGATGCAGCAACGGCGTTACTACTTTCTCCTAATGCGGTTTCTATTTGGTATGGGGATGAAACGGCCAAAATGGGAGGGATATACAGTAAGATGAATTGGAATGAGATAAAAGATCAACGTTGGTCGTTGCAGTCTCATTGGAAAAAGCTCATCGAATTTAGAAATAATCACTCATCAATTGCGAATGGTGAGCATCAAGTGATCAAGCGTGAGCCTTACTATGCGTTTATTCGAAAGAATGAATCAGACAGTGTCATGGTGGTGTATACCGGTGAGAAAAAGTAGGTTTTTTACTGTCATTAAAGTTTCACAAAATACCGGAGTAGAGTGTGATAATCGCCACGTTGGTTAAGTAAATAAGGTGGTAATCTACGGTTAGGATTTGTTGTATTGGTAGACGTTTCTTAAGGAAAGGAGCATATCATGACACGTTTTTTAGCTATTTCTCCTCAAAGCCAGTGTTACTTATTTTCGACCGCATTTGCTTTGAATTTATTGGCTATGGTGCTAACCGAGATGTGGTTACCTATGGTTGTAGGTGCTCTTGTTACTTTGGGGCTATCCGTTGAAGCTTGGGTTCGAGTTCGTTATATATTACCGATGAAAACAGAAATGCGTGATCTGCAACATCAGATGGACATACTTCAAAGAGAAATAAGAGACATTAATTCTCGAACAGATTAAGAAAAGGCAGCCTCGTGGCTGCCTTTTTTGTTTTACGCAGAAAGCCCTTTACGGATCAGAAATCGAAAAGGGAGTGTTTCAGTGTCTTCTGCAATGAGTTCGTGATCCATAAAGCGACAAAAGCTTGGAATATCTCGGGTGGTGGATGGGTCATCAGCTTTAATCAGTAATGTATCGCCATCGGCCATCTGTCGAATTGTTTTCCTAACCATCATGACAGGTTCAGGACAGCGTAATCCTTCAGCTTCTAGTATGTGTGTCGCATTATCAAAATTGATGGTCATGTTTATATCTCTTTACAGTTAAAGGCGAGCCAGATCATACTGCTGTAAAAAAAATAATCAATACGCGTTGGCAAAGAACTGAAAATGGAGTAGGTTTAAAGTAACAATAAATTAACATGGAACGGTTAAGTTGTTGTTTTTATGGTTTATAACATCTCCTGTAGAAAAGTAATAAAAGAAGGATCGCCATTATGCTTACTCAAATAGATCGCCTTACTATTTACTGCGTGCTGTGTTTTGTCACTATCTGTTCATTGGTTTTCAGCACACCTAACACCATGAGCCTCTTTCCATTAATTAGTTTAGCTTCAGTTATGATAGCGTTAACGATTGAACTAAAAACATGGAGTGAATCAGAGGCTATTGAAGATAAAGATCATTAACCTCAGAATGTAACTGAAATATATCGACTCCAGTTTCCCGTATTATCACGTATTCTTGATATTAAATAAGACGTAGGTGAAAAGCGGGATTTTTTTTATCTATAAAACCGTTAAAATGTAGGTAATGCCATAAAGGCGTTCTCTATTGATGGGTTAGGTTATGGAATTAGAAGAAGTTTATCGTCGTGATTTAAATTTATTGGTTGCGTTAAAAGTTCTGTTAGAAGAAAACAGCGTTAGCCAAGCGGCGATTCGCCTGAATTTAAGTCAATCAGCGATGAGTCGGGTGCTGGGTCGGCTGCGTGATTTACTAGGTGATCCTTTATTTACTCGACAAGGGCAGCATCTGGTTCCAACAGAAAAAGCATTAGAAATTTGTGCGCAAATAAATCAACCTTTAGAGTCGTTACGTCAGTTGCTTACGCCCAGTGATTTTACCCCTATGCATTGTGATCAACACTTTTTGATCGCAACGACCGATTATGCAATGCAGACAATTCTACCTTATGCATTACCTAAGATTTACGAACAAGCCCCAAATATATCTTTAGAGTTTACGTCTCTTAATCATGAAAACTTGTTTAAACAATTGAGTACAGAGAAAGTCGACATGGCAATTTGTCGTCCTATCGGGTCCGTATCTCCATTAAAACAAGAAGTATTAGGGCAGGTTGGAGTGTTATGTCTTTTATCAAAGCATCATCCGTTGTCTCATGCATTACTGACATTGGACGATTATTTATCGTATCCACATGCGATGATTGCGATCAGTGATGGTGTAAAAGCATTGTTAGATACCGCGTTGATTGGCCAACGAGATCGCAAACAAGTATTAAGGGCTTACCATTTAGAAGCGGCTTTAGCGATTGTCGACCGGATGCCATTAATTATTACGGTTCCAGCCGATTTAGCTTATTTAGTTGCTGAACGTTATGACTTAGTGATTAAACCATTACCTTTTGAATTTACACCGTTTGATTATTCATTAATTTGGCATTCTCGTTGCGATACATCGCCCGCGCAAAGTTGGTTACGTAGAGTTGTAAAAGAAGAGTGTGGGAAATTAATTGAAAAACGCATTGAAGATATTGGTTTTGTTTGATTGGTGTTGCAGAGACTAAGCATAAAAAGGCAGCGATTAAGCTGCCTTTAATTTACTGATGTTTTCACATTAACACCAAGCTAGGTAGGGCTCAGCGTTAAATTTTTTATCTAATTATAAAACTAGATTTTGATAACGACACGACCTGTAATTTGACCGTTCGTAATGTCTTCAGCAGCTTGGATAGCACCATCTAATGACACTTCTTTTGTTGCTTGAGCATAAAATGACTCAGGAAGAAGCGTAGATAGTTGTTCCCATGCTTTAATGCGTTTTTCGCGAGGGCACATAACCGAATCGATACCTTGTAAACGAACGTTACGTAGGATGAATGGCATGACTGTTGTTGGTAGATCGAATCCACCCGCAAGGCCACACGCCGCTACGGCACCGTTGTAATTTATCTGAGCTAATACTTTAGCAAGTACTTTACTGCCAACGGTATCAATCGCGCCAGCCCACAGTTGTTTTTCTAGTGGTTTTGCTGGTTCTTCTAATTCACTACGTTCAACAATACGAGTTGCTCCTAGTGATTTAAGTAGCTCGCCATTTTCAGAAGCTCGGCCTGTTACTGCCGCTACTTTATAACCAAGTTGGTTTAACAATGTGATAGACACGCTGCCCACACCGCCGCTTGATCCTGTCACTAAAATTTCACCGTCTTCTGGGTTAATGCCTGCATCAACAATCGCTTGTACACATAACATTGCAGTGAAGCCAGCAGTACCAATCGCCATGACTTTTTTAGCGTCTAGGCCTTTTGGCATAGGAACTAACCAATCACCGTTTAGGCTTGCTTTTTCAGCCATGCCGCCCCAGTGACCTTCGCCAACACCCCAACCAGTAAGAACGACTTCATCGCCTGCTTTGTAGCGAGCATCATCAGAGTGAGAAACGACACCGGCTAAGTCAACACCAGGGATCATCGGGAAGTTACGAACAATACGCCCTTTACCTGTAATCGCTAAACCGTCTTTATAGTTAAGAGAAGAGTAGCTAACATCAATTTTCACATTGCCTTCTGGCAGTTGAGATTCATCGATTTTAGTAACTGCGGCAATAGTGTTTCTTTCTTCTTGATTCAAAATGAGTGCTTTAAACATAACGAACTCCAATGATATTAAATAGAGAATCAAACTCTGCATTTGATTGATGGGTTAAGTATAGGTGAGTGTTTTTCGGAAAAAAAATGATACTTAAACATGGTGACTATGCATTTTATGCATAGATCATTGTATGAAAAAAAATTCGAAAAGAGCAAATAAGATCTTTACTTTTTATTGGATCGTGTTATTTTGCACCCTTGCTCTGATGTATAGAGTTATTAATACAAGCAATAAGTACAAGTCAAACCCTCAGAAAAATATCTTCGAAAAAGCTATTATCTCCGTGTTTCATTTCACTTTTCCAATTATTAATAATTGAACATTTCAGCAGATCGTTAGCAGCGAATAAGCCTAACTGGATCTATTTATAATGTAATATGACCGTGTGCTATCGAAGTTGTGAAATGCGTTGGCTTTATACCTAATATCGTTATTAGGCTACCTACTTATTTTTTTAAAGAGAATCTCTTTTTAAAGTGTAAATAGATGGAAAAGGTAAAGAACGTACAACTTCTCTATGTATAAATTACATAAGATAAATATCTCTTCTCAGGCTAAACAAGCGCATCGTATTGATGCATGTTTATACTAAAGTTAAGAAGGATATCTCATGTCTAAATCAACAGGCAGAAAGCGTTTTTGGTTCCACCAAGCGCGTGATACTAAAGTTATCTTAAAAAAATAAGATAACAAGCGATACCGAATAAGGTATCAACTCGAAAAAAGTCGCCCAGAAGGCGACTTTTTTAGTTTCTAGCGTATCAATCTATTCCTAAGGTCGTTCAAAGACCGTTGCAATACCTTGCCCTAAACCAATACACATGGTGGCTACGCCCAGTTTTGCACCTGTGCGCTCCATATTATTAATTAATGTGGTGGCAATACGAGAACCTGAGCAACCCAATGGGTGACCTAACGCAATTGCCCCTCCATTTAAGTTTATCTTTTCTTCCATCACATCAAATAAACCTAAGTCTTTAATGCAAGGCAGTGATTGAGCGGCAAAAGCCTCGTTCAGCTCAAATAGGTCAATATCATCTATGGATAGGCCAGCACGTTTTAATGCTTTTTTTGTAGCAGGAACAGGTCCATAACCCATAATGGCGGGATCGCAGCCAGAGACCGCCATTGAACGAATTTTCGCTCGAATGGTTAATCCTAGTTCATTTGCTTTTTCTTCGCTCATGATCAGCATGGCGGAAGCACCATCCGATAATGCTGATGAACTACCTGCGGTAACGGTACCGTTAGCGGGATCAAAAGCCGGCCTCAGAGCTGCCAAACCTTCAAGGGTTGTTTCTGGACGAATGACTTCATCGTGTTTCACTAGCGTTAGCGCCCCATTCTCATCGTGACCTTCCATCGGAAGAATCTCAGAATCGAAGTGACCTTCAATCGTCGCTCTATGTGCTTTTTGATGAGAAGCAAAAGCAAAGGCATCTTGTTGTTCACGAGAGATACCATGCATCTTGCCGAGCATTTCAGCCGTTAACCCCATCATACCTGAAGCCTTAGCTACGTTTTTTGATAAGCCAGAGTGGAAATCAACCCCATGGTTCATTGGTACATGGCCCATGTGCTCGACACCACCAATAATGCAGATGTCGGCATCTCCAACCATAATGGCACGAGAGGCATCATGTAGAGCCTGCATCGATGAACCACATAAGCGGTTAACTGTTGTTGCGGCAATGGATTTGGGTAATCCTGCTAATAACGATGCATTACGAGCAATATTAAAGCCCTGTTCTAAGGTTTGCTGCACACAACCCCAATAGATATCTTCAATTTGGTTTGGGTCAACGTTTGGGTTTCTTTCTAATAACCCTTTCATGAGGTGTGCGGATAAATCTTCGGCACGAGTATGACGAAATACCCCATTTTTAGAGCGTCCCATCGGTGTTCGAATGCAATCAACAATAACGACATTTTTCATGATAAATTCTTCCTTAAACCGATGGTGATGAAACAGATGATTTCGGGGCCGGGTAATAACACTCTCCAGCCGCTGCTTTTTGTTTGATGCTGTCAGGCACTTGGTAAACCGGACTTAATTGCTCAAACTCTGTGGCCATGTCTAAATACGTTTCTAGACCGATAGAATCCAGATAGCGGAATACGCCGCCTTTAAATGGAGGAAAACCTAATCCATACACTAAGGCCATGTCAGCCTCTGCTGGAGAAGCGATAATCCCCTCATCTAAACAACGAATGACTTCGTTAATCATTGGGATCATCATACGAGCGCTAATTTGCTCAGAGGTGTAAGGTTGAGTTGAGTCGGTTATTGTGGCAATAATGGCATTGGTTTTTTCATCAATGTTTTTCTTCGGCTTGCCTTTTTTATCAAGGGCATAAGCATAGAAGCCAATTCCATTTTTTTGGCCATAGCGTTCATCTTCAAACATCGCATCGATAACGTCTCGGCCATTTTTCGCCATGCGTTCTGGGAAACCTTGCGCCATAACCGCTTGTGCATGATGAGCGGTATCAATCCCCACGACATCTAGTAAATAAGCAGGGCCCATTGGCCAACCAAACTCTTTTTCCATCACTTTATCGATTTGTTGGTAATTCCCGCCATCACGCAGCAATAAACTAAAGCCAGCAAAATAAGGAAAAAGAACACGGTTCACAAAGAACCCTGGGCAATCATTCACAACGATAGGTGTTTTGCCCATTTGAGAAGCATAAGCCACTACGCGATCAATGGTTTGTTGTGAGGTTTTCTCGCCACGAATAACTTCCACTAATGGCATTCTGTGAACAGGGTTAAAGAAATGCATACCACAGAAGTTTTCTGGACGTTTTAATGATTTAGCGAGCAGTGAAATTGGAATGGTTGAGGTATTTGACGCTAAGATGGCGTGTTCATTAACTTCATTTTCGACTTCAGCTAATACCGCCGCTTTGATGGTTGGGTTTTCGACGACGGCTTCAACGATAACGTCTTTCGTCTCTATGCCACCATAATTGAGTGATGGTGTGATAGATGAAAGTACTTGTGCCATTTTTAGTCCAGATAATCGCCCGCGTTCTAATTGCTTATTAAGCAGTTTCGAGGCTTCGTTCATCCCTAAATCTAATGACGTTTGTGCAATGTCTTTCATTAAGACAGGCACGCCTTTTGATGCCGATTGATAGGCTATACCACCGCCCATGATCCCTGCGCCGAGTACCGCGGCATTTTTAACTGGCTCGCTGTTTTTGACGGCTTGCTTTGCTTTGCTTTTTACTAATTGGTCATTTAAGAAAATACCAACCAATGATTTTGCGACGTCAGTACGAGTGAGAGCCACGAAGTGTTTGTTCTCAATCGCCAAAGCGTCATCACGATGCATGTTTGCACTTTGCTCGATAGATTTAACGGCAGTTAGTGGTGCAGGATAATGTTTCCCAGCCATTTTCATTATCATGCCTTTGGCGACATTGAACGACATAGCGGCTTCTAGAGGGGATAGCTGAATAGGGGCTTTCTTTTGTTCACGACGTTGTTGCCAATTTAGTTGACCATCGATCGCTTGTTTCAGTATAGATACTGAGGCATCAATCAATGTTTCACGTGAAACAACACCGTCGACCATTCCTATTTTTAATGCATCTTTAGCGCGTTTTGGTTTACCTGTTGTGATGACTTCCATTGCGGGATCGGCACCTATTAAGCGAGGTAAACGAACAGAACCGCCCCAGCCAGGCATGATTCCGAGTTGGGTTTCTGGTAAGCCAATCGACGCGGTGTCATCCGCCAATCTAAAATCGGTAGCAAGTACACATTCACAACCGCCGCCCAGAGCAAAGCCAGTAATTGCAGATAGTGTCGGTACAGGAAGATCTTCCAGTCGACTAAAAATCACATTAGCTTGATGTAACCAATCACTGAGTTCTTCTTCTGGTGTATCAAACAACCCTAAGAACTCGGTAATATCAGCACCAACAATAAAAGCACTTTTACCTGATGAAAGTAACAGTGCTTGTAAATCCTTTTGCTTATAGAGAACATCAATGGCTTCACCTAGTGAGCGTAGGGTCGCAATATTGAGCTTATTAACACTGCCAGTCGCATTAAAGACTAAGTGAGCAATGCCGTTTTCGATGTAATCTACAGAGAGGTTTTCACCTTGATAAATCATTTTCTATCTCCATGAAATGAGAACCAGAGTTGAGTATTCATTATTATAGTAGTCTGGTTTGACCAGTTAATAGTGGTGCTAATTTAAACAGATGGCAAACTAAATTTAACATTTTATTTACGTTTGTATTGGTTGATCACAAATTTGTTTTTGTGATGAAAAGAATAAAGCTCAGCTTAAAAGAATAAATTTCATCAGAAGTGATACACTTTAAGGTTCCATTTTTGCTATCAGTGTAGTCTATGAGTGATCAACCATATCAAGTACCTAAAGCAATGGCGGTGTTTGAAGAAGAGATCAAAAAAAGCGTATTTATTACTTACCTCGCGAGAACTTCCTCTGTTGAAGCAGCAAAACAATTTGTTGCCGAAATTAAAGCGAAACACGCCGGAGCAAGGCATCATTGCTGGGGCTTTGTAGCTGGACGACCTGAAGATTCAATGAAGTGGGGATTTAGTGATGATGGTGAACCTTCAGGAACTGCAGGTAAACCAATTCTGGCTCAATTAAGTGGTTGTGGTATTGGTGAAATTACCGCGGTAGTTACGCGTTACTCCGGTGGTATCAAGCTTGGTACTGGTGGGTTAGTAAGGGCGTATGGCGGCGGTGTACAACAAGCATTAAAGCTGATTGAAACAGAAGAAAAACGAATTACGGCGACGGTTGTTTTACATTGTGACTATAACTTAGTGAGCTTGGTCGAAACATTACTACATCAATTTGAAGGGCAACAAATTAGCGCTGACTATAGTGATAGGGTTGTCATGACCTTAAAATTAGAAAAACGCGTTATTAACGAATTTAAAACCGCTGTGATTAATAAAAGCGGGGCCAAAATTGAATTTCCAACACAATAATAAATTCAATTCATATAAACCATTAGGATGTGAGTGACGCGAAGCGTTCAATAAATCATGCAGTTTCGATCAATAATCCGCATTGTGGGTATTTTACTCGCGGTGTTCAGTTTTTTCATGTTAGCCCCCGCTCTTGTCGCGTTTATTTATCGTGATGGTGCCGGTGTGCCTTTTGTTATTACTTTTTTCTTGTTACTTGCCGGTGGAGGGCTACTTTGGTTCCCCAATAGACAGCATAAACAAGAATTAAAATCTCGCGATGGGTTTCTCATTGTGGTCTTATTTTGGATGGTAATTGGTAGTGCGGGTGCATTGCCGTTTTTATTATCTGGTTCACCTGATATTTCGATAACCAATGCCTTTTTTGAGTCCTTTTCTGGTTTGACGACAACTGGTGCTACCGTTCTTACAGGATTAGACCACTTACCAAAAGCGATTTTATTCTATCGACAACTGCTTCAGTGGTTTGGCGGTATGGGTATCATTGTACTCGCCGTTGCGATTCTTCCTGTTCTTGGTATCGGTGGGATGCAGCTTTATCGTGCTGAAATTCCTGGACCGGTAAAAGATTCTAAGATGACTCCGCGAATAGCTGAAACGGCTAAGGTGCTTTGGTATATCTACTTAACGTTAACCATTGCTTGTACATTGGCATTTTGGGCTGCGGGGATGGATTGGTTTGACGCCATCTCTCATAGTTTCTCAACAATCGCTATTGGTGGTTTCTCTACCCATGATGCAAGTATGGGGTATTTCAATAGCCCTGTAATTAATGCGATTACAGTGGTGTTCTTGCTTATTTCAGCGTGTAATTTCTCTCTACACTTTGCCGCTTTTGCGTCTGGTGGTGTACATCCTAAGTATTACTGGAAAGATCCAGAATTCAGAGCATTTATCTTCATTCAAGTGTTGTTATTTTTAATTACGTTTTTGTTGTTATTGAAACACAGTACTTATGATTCGATTGGTACCGCTGTTGATCAGGCGTTATTTCAAACCGTTTCTATCTCAACAACGGCGGGTTTTACAACCACCAGTTTTGCTGAGTGGCCATTATTTTTACCTGTGTTGTTGCTGTTTTCTTCATTCATTGGTGGTTGTGCGGGGTCTACCGGCGGTGGAATGAAAGTGATACGTATTTTATTATTGTCATTACAAGGAATGCGTGAGCTTAAACGATTGATTCATCCAAGAGCTATTTATACGATTAAGATTGGTAGTAAGGCATTACCACAACGAGTGGTTGATGCCGTATGGGGATTTTTCTCTGCTTATACATTAGTGTTCGTTATTTGTATGTTGGCATTGATTGCGACAGGCATTGATGAATTGACCGCATTCTCAGCGGTGGCGGCAACATTAAACAATTTAGGGCCTGGTTTAGGTGAGGTTGCTGTACACTTTGGTGATATAAATGATTCAGCGAAATGGATTTTAATCATCTCGATGTTATTTGGTCGTTTGGAAGTGTTTACACTCCTTATTTTATTTACGCCGACGTTTTGGCGTAGTTAACACTCAAGATTAATAAAAGAGGTTATTGTGGAAAAAGTATTACTTCTTCATTCGAGCCGTGAAGGTCAAACGATTAAAATTTTGAATTACATAGCAACGAAGTTAGGTTCAGATTGTCAATGTGACTTAATGGATGTGCATCAACCATTGAGCGTTGCATTTTCAGATTATGACCGCGTTGTTATTGGTGCATCTGTTCGTTATGGGCATTTAAATAAGAAGCTGTATCAGTTTATCGAACAGCACCAAATTTCATTAGAACAAGCCAAAGCGTCATTTTTCATTGTAAATCTGACGGCTCGTAAAGAGGGGAAAGATACGCCAGAAACCAGTGCGTATTTTAAAAAGTTTTTAATGAGATCTCCTTGGGTCCCTTGTTTGCAAGACACGTTTGCTGGCGCCTTATTTTATCCGCGCTATAACTTCTTTGATCGATTTATGATTCAATTAATCATGAGAATGACGGGGGGAGAGACTGACCCAACGAAAGAAGTGGAATATACGAACTGGCAACGAGTGGATCAATTTGTAGAGAAAGTTAAACAAGGCTAATTTCTGTTCGTTTTGGATGGAATAGTGCGATAGAAGTAGAATTTTTCATTTAGATTCATATTTTTAGCGCAGAAATAGTAGATTTTATTGTTTAAGTCATTACAATAGCACGCATAACAGGGGTGTAGCTCCAACTGGCAGAGCAGCGGATTCCAAATCCGCGTGTTGGGAGTTCGAATCTCTCCACCCCTGCCATATTTAAGACCTCAGCAGAAATGCTGGGGTTTTTCCATTTCTAGAGTATAGAAAAGAGCAACGGATTCCCCCACCATAAGAACGCGCGTGCTGGGAGTTCGAATTACTCTAGCTTTGCCATATTTAGAGAAGGCTTGTATCGAAAGATACAAGCCTTTTTGCTGTCTGCGGTTTGAGTAAATTGTGGCGGATTTCGCAAGTAACAAAAAAACCATTGAGAATAGCAATCATTTACGTTAATTCCTTGCATTTATAGATACTTTATATTTAGATCAGAGCCTTATAAAATATAAATATAATAACTAGGATGTATTATGAGAACTTATTGGTTACCAATAGCTTTTTCTTTATTCGTTACAGGCTGCGCAACTCACTCCGTTACACCAATAAAAACAGATCCTAATTGGGTCAGCGAACAACTTGATAATGGACTTCGTTATCATATCTATCCAGATACTGAAAAAGAGGTCTCAGTAAGATTGATTATTCATTCTGGTTCATTCCAAGAAACACAAGATCAAAAAGGATATGCACATTTTGTTGAGCATATGGCGTTTAATGGAAGTGAGCACTTTTCTCAAAATGACGTCATTTCTTTATTTGAAAATGCAGGACTCAGCTTCGGTGCTGATATTAATGCTTATACTTCTTATGAGGAAACCGTTTATAAGTTAGATCTTCCAAATAACAGTGAATTAAATAACGCCCTTACATGGATGCGAGATATTGGGGATGGTATCGAGCTTTCTTCTAAAGAGGTAGAGAAAGAGAAAGACGTTATTCTTGGTGAGTTTAGATATTCTCGGTTTGAAGAGAAGGATACATCGACACAATTTTATGAGCACATGACCAACAACTCATATGATGCTTATGATCCTCTTGGTAATAAAGAATCGGTCGTGTCCGCGTCTTCAGAAACATTAAGCGAGTTTTATAAGAAATGGTATCAACCACAATTGGCTGAGATCGTTATCACGGGGGACGTTACTTTAGCGCAAGCGACTGAGCTCGTTAAAAAACACTTCACTTCTTGGGAAAAAGGCACAACTGCGGCAACAACAATGGAAAAGGAGGTATTAAATACATCTGATTTTATTGGCTATATTGCGGGTGGTGAAGCGCCAAGCATCAATATGATTATTGATCGTGGAAACGCGAATGTTCAAAGTAGAGAAAAACAACACCAGCTTTGGTTAGATTATATTTCTCAAGAATTAATTGAACAAAGAATGAATGCTGCATTTTTAGATGCAGCAATGCCCGCTCAATGGATTTATTCGACAGAATACTTTGTTTCAGACCGTCGTTACTCCATTTCTTCAGTATCATTTCCGACACGTTATAGAGAGCAAAGCGAAACGCAATTTTTAGAGGTGTTGGCTTCTTTACGTGATTATGGTGCAACGGCTAATGAGTTAGAGGACATCGTAAAATATTATCAATATGAATTAGATAATATGGGTAAAAACCGAGACGATTTAAACGCGGTTGATCATGCAGAAAACAAATCAATGAATATTGTTAACCAGCAACCAAGTCAGTCTATTTTAGATTATAAAGAAAGCTTGGAAGCCTTTATTTCTATGGTAGACCTTACGGCTATTAATCAACATATGCATGATTTGCTATCAAGTTCTTACCAATTTGGTATTAGTTTAGATGCGAGTGAAAGTATTGATGCCACTAAACTAGCGATCCCTGAGTTAAGGTCTCTGTATAACAAGCAGGGTAATAAACCTTTACTTAATAATATTACCTCCGCTTTCCCTGTCCCTGCTATGTCTGGAAGTCTTCTTTCAGAAACGTTGATATCGAGCGAAAGAAACTTAACAAGTTGGACGTTAGATAATGGCATTAATGTTCTGTATTTAAGAGATGTAAACTCTGGGAATGACATCAGTATCTCGTTAGCGAGTAAAGGTGGGATGGCCGCGTTGACTCCAAATTTACTTCCCGCAGCAAACATTGCGATTCCTGTTGTTAGTCGCAGTGGATTGGGCGACCTTACCGGGTCTCAGTTAGATGCACATCTAAGACGTAATGATATTGAGCTTTATCCATATATTAACTTTACTCATCATGGTCTTGAAGTCTTAACTAATAGAGAAGGGATTGCCGAAAGTTTTGCCGTTTTATCAGCATTGATGTCTGAGATTAAAGTTGATGGGGAGCAGCTTAAAGCGGTAAAACAGGAGTTTAATCAAAACCGCACTGCCTACCTAGAAACACCACTGGGTAAATTTACTCAAGCCATTAACCACAATACGTATGTAGTAACGAGCAGTCATCGATTACTGGAAGGCGATGGAGTGGTTGACGTCACTGATGAGCAAATAAAACAAGTTCATCAATTATTATTCCAACAGAATAGAAATTATCAATTAGTGATTGTTGCTGATCTTAAACCAACAGAGTTAAAACCGTTATTGCGTCAGTATGTTGCTAGTATTCAATTCGTTAATTCTGAACCTGTTGATTATGCCGCTGGTTACAAAGAACCATTTAAGCCTAGTTTTACAATGGCAGTTAATACCGAAAACAACAGTCACTATATTGCTCATTTTATTGCGAATAAGGCTGATGAGAATCAATTAGCAAAATCCTTGTTTATGGAAGATATGCTGCAACGCATTGTCTCTAAACGTTTGATGTCTTATGTACGTGAAGAGCTGAGCTTAGATTATGCGCCTTATACAGAAATCATAAACTCTGATGGTGAATTACGAAGTAATTGGATTGTTGGCGCTCAAGTTGCTCCAAAAAATGCGGAGCTTATTGAATCAGCGATAGACAAAGTGATTACTGATTTATTAAAAGGAGTGTCTGAGGAAGAAACCCGTTCTGCTGCAAAACAGTTAGTGGTTGATTTGTCTCCAATGAAAAATAACTCATCACAACAAGCCTGGTTATTTACGAGGTACACAATACATGGCTATGGAATTGATGCGTTATTGAATATTCAAAAGACGGCTGATTCCATAAATTCGCAAGAGATGACGGCGTTAATCCAGAGTACATTTGGGGAAGGTGTTCGTAAGTCTACATACTTAGCAACGCCAACGATTCGATAATGTCCTGTTTTTATTACTGAAATAAAAGTGTGATCTAGATCTTGTTTTTTAGAGGGTAAGCAGTACAATTCGCTGCTTAATTAATCTCTAAGGTTTTATAAAATGAATTACGATTTAGGTTCTGTTTATCTTGGTCAAATTGCTGCAAAGAACATGCTTAATGAAGCTATGTACGGTAAGCAACAACCAAGAAATAAAAAAACAGCAGTAACGAAAAAACTTTGGAAAGGATTCGAAAGCGTAAATACGAAAATGGCTATAATGATAAGTGGTTACACACCTGTAAGAACGTGGTGATAATAACGACTCATTGAAACTAAAAAAGACGCTTATTATTAAGCGTCTTTTTTATGTCTGCTCGTAAAGAACATACTAAAAAGCAGATAGATTAGCTTTTCATTAATTGAAAGCCAATAAAGCAGGCAGTGATGCTTAAGGTTACATTCAGTAAAATATTTAGACCCGCTTTGATTATTTCTCCTTGTTGCATCAAGATGACATTATCCATCGAGAATGTAGAGAACGTCGTTAGTGCTCCAAGAAATCCAAGCCCTATAATTGGACGCCAAGGCGCGGCTTCAATAATGCCTTGGTTAAGAGAAGACATTAATACACCCATGATAAGAGAGCCGACAATATTGACGGTTAAGGTTCCATACGGAAAGCCTTTACCTAATAGAACGACACAAAGTTCTGAGATCAAATAGCGGGCACAAGCCCCAAATGCGCCACCAAAAGCAATAAAGCCCAATAGCATAAATTGATTCATTGATACCTCGATTAAAATAGAAAGCTAGCTTATTAATAACATAGTTGGATATGAATTTTTATCAATATCTCTTTTAAATACAAAAATGGCAGTGATTACTTAATCATGCTTCTAATTGCAGCAGGTTGATTATAGTTTTATAGTATCAGCGTCGTAAGTTATTCTTTCACAGGAGCAAGATATGAAGTTATACCAAACCATTTTACTCGCATTAAATCCTGATGACAGTAAAGCACATAAGTTAATGGTTAAAGCAGGGGTTCTTGCAAAACAAAATGACGCAGAATTGCATGTCATTTTTGTAGAGGTCGGCATCGGTGATGTTAATTACATGGATGTTGAGCTAGAGCTAGAATCGAGCCATAACGCGTTAGAGTTTAAGCGAATAGAGCAGTTATCTATATTATCTAAAGAATCACCTTATCCTGTTCGCGCTGTACATATTGCTGATGGAAATATCGTAAAACACATCAGTGAGATTGGGGATAAAATCAATACCGATCTCGTGATCATTGGTTACCATAAAAGTAAAATTCACTGGGGGCGTACGCTTGGTGATGAAGTTTCTGATAAATTGAAATGTGATGTCATGATTGCTCAATAAGACATTCTTTACTTAGTCGAATCTGATACAAATCGCTAACAAAGCCGCATATTAATGTGGCTTTTTCTTTTTCTCGATATTTTATTATTTCTTCAATGGAATATTTGCTGTGATTTATTCCTTTCTTTATACTCCGCACTCGTTCAGTTTTTCACCAAGAACTTCTGAAAGAAACTTGTCGGAGTGCTTAGTACTTTTTTAAAGTACGAGCTGAGACCGCGTTGCGGGATCCGTAGAACCTGATCAGGCTAATACCTGCGAAGGGAACAAGAGATAATTTATCACTTAGTGCTGTCATATCATTGTAACTGCAAAGTGTCATTTTCAGCAGATACCTTGAATTAAGTAGACGATTTTTCTACTTTATATTTACGCACACTAAGAACCTCTTGCTACATAATCCGACAAGCAATTATCCTAATTATTACAAGGAATTTTGCTATGTCGTCAAGTCGTAAACAAGCGCGTTTGGATGCTAAATCAAACATTGAGTCGCTTTCTGTTCAACCTTATCCCAATTCAAAAAAAATCTATATCGACGGTTCTAGTCCTGATATTCGTGTTCCAATGCGTGAAATATCATTGGCTGATAGCTTAGTTGGTGGAACAAAAGAAAACCCAACACTGATACCAAACGAACCCATTCAAGTCTATGACACCTCTGGGGTCTATACCGACCCAAATTACGACATTGATGTTTACCAAGGGTTACCTAAATTACGCGAACGTTGGATAGAAGACCGCACTGATACTGAAGTGTTGAAAGGGGTAAGCTCTGTTTATTCTCAAGAACGCCTGTCTGATGAAACACTTGATGAACTTCGTTATGGCAATTTACCCACGATTCGACGAGCCAAACCTCAACAATGTGTGACGCAATTACACTATGCTCGCCAAGGTATCATTACCCCAGAAATGGAATACATCGCGATCCGTGAAAACATGGGTCGTCAAAAATTTGCAGATGAACAACTAAATCATCAGCATCCTGGCCACAGTTTTGGTGCCAACCTTCCAAAAGAAATTACCCCTGAATTTGTACGTAACGAAGTCGCCGAAGGGCGAGCCATTATTCCTGCCAATATCAACCACCCAGAAGCAGAGCCAATGATCATTGGTCGTAATTTTTTAATTAAAGTTAATGCCAATATTGGTAATTCTTCGGTCAGTTCGTCGATTGAAGAAGAAGTAGAGAAGCTGGTTTGGTCTACACGTTGGGGCGGTGATACGGTGATGGACTTATCGACAGGTCGTAATATTCACGAAACACGTGAATGGATCCTTCGTAATAGCCCAGTACCCATTGGCACGGTTCCGATGTACCAAGCACTAGAGAAAGTGAATGGCGTGGCAGAGAATCTAAACTGGGAAGTCATGCGAGATACCTTAATTGAGCAAGCGGAGCAGGGTGTAGATTACTTTACGATTCATGCCGGTTTACTGCTTCGTTATGTACCAATGACGGCGAAACGAGTGACAGGGATTGTTTCTCGTGGCGGTTCTATCATTGCAAAATGGTGTTTAGCGCATCATCAAGAAAGTTTCTTATATACGCATTTTCGTGAAATTTGTGAGATTTGTGCAAAGTACGATGTTTCTCTTTCTTTAGGGGATGGTTTACGTCCGGGCTCAATTGCGGATGCGAATGATGAAGCACAGTTTGCTGAATTGAGAACGCTCGGAGAGTTAACTAAAGTTGCTTGGGAATACGATGTTCAAGTGATTATTGAGGGGCCGGGTCATGTACCAATGCATATGATCAAAGAAAACATGGACGAGCAACTCAAGCACTGTCATGAAGCACCGTTCTATACATTAGGTCCATTAACGACTGACATTGCCCCTGGTTATGATCACATTACTTCGGGGATTGGTGCGGCCATGATTGGATGGTATGGCTGTGCAATGCTTTGTTATGTCACACCGAAAGAACATTTAGGCCTACCAAATAAAGAAGACGTTAAGATTGGTTTGATCACCTATAAATTAGCCGCTCATGCGGGTGATTTAGCCAAAGGTCATCCGGGTGCCCAAATTCGAGATAATGCCTTATCAAAAGCCCGTTTTGAATTCCGTTGGGAAGACCAGTTTAACCTCTCACTTGACCCAATAACTGCTCGTGAATTTCATGATGAAACACTGCCTCAAGAGTCAGGCAAGGTTGCTCACTTTTGTTCAATGTGCGGGCCTAAATTCTGTTCAATGAAAATATCACAAGAAGTTCGAGAGTATGCCAAAGACACAGAACAAGTGGAGTTAGACCGAGCGATTAATATCAAAATGCTCGATGACCCACTTGAAGGTATGCGCCAAAAATCAGCAGAGTTTAAGGCCTCTGGTTCTGAGTTGTACCATCCTGCTGTAGAGGCAGAACCCGTGAAAAGCTAACGACAGTTACCATTATTATTTTAATCATGAATGGTGGTGTTTCACGTGGAACACCACTCTGGAGATCAAACGATGTATTCTTTTCCTGCAATCGATAGAGAAAAGTTTGGCCTTTACCCGGTGGTAGATGATGTGTCATGGATAGAGACATTACTTAAAGTTAATGTTCAAACCATTCAATTACGAATTAAAAACCCGGAACAACCTGATTTAGAAAATCAGATCATTGAAGCGATTAGACTCGGTCGTGAATATGATGCTCAAGTCTTTATTAATGATTATTGGCAACTAGCAATAAAGCATGGCGCGTTTGGTATTCACCTTGGGCAAGAAGACATTGAAGTAGCGGATTTACTTGCCATCTCTGATGCCGGTATTTGTTTAGGATTATCTACTCACGATGACAGTGAGTTAATGACCGTTAAAGCATTGAACCCAAGTTACTTAGCTCTTGGTCATGTTTTCCCTACGCCGACCAAAGACATGCCATCAGAACCTCAAGGTTTAGTTAACTTAGCGAACAACAGAAAATTAGCGGGTGAAACACCAACCGTTGCTATCGGTGGTATTGATTTAACGGTGGCTGAGCAAGTGTGGCAAACCGGAGTTGATAGCATTGCGGTCGTTCGAGCTATCACTCAAGCCGACAATATAGAAAAAGCCGTCAATCAGTTTTCTGCGATTTTAGCCCAACCAAGAACATCCGATCACCTTCTTAAATCGCAAAATACACAGGAGGTGATCGATGAGTAATTTATTGATGGAAGGATTAAATGATCAAGATTTCCTTCGTTATAGCCGACAAATCATGTTGCCTGATATTGGTGAGCGAGGACAGTTGTCTCTTCGAAATAGCACCGTGCTAATGGTTGGCTGCGGAGGGTTGGGATCATCTGTTGGAATGTATTTGGCTGCCGCAGGTGTCGGGACGTTGATTATTGCCGATGGCGATGACGTCGATCTTAGTAACTTACAGAGGCAAGTGGTTTATCGTGAGCAGAGTATAAAACAGAATAAAGCGTTAGCGATGGCTCAAGAACTGCAATCAATAAACAAGACGATTACGATTGAGGTGATAACGAAGCACCTAACAGAACCTGCGCTTTCACGATTCATTACACAGGTAGATGTTGTTCTAGATTGCACTGATAACTTAACAACACGTCACAATATTAACGCCGCCTGTGTTCAACATCAGGTGCCTTTAATTTCTGGCGCAGCGATTGGTTGGCAAGGACAATTGATGTTGTTTTCAAATAAGGGTGATGAGTTAGGCAACACATCGTCGTCTTGTTATCACTGTCTGTTCCCTTTTATTGAAAGCCAACAAACGAAAAACTGTCAATCTTTCGGAATTATTGGGCCTGTGGTTGGCATGATAGGCAATCTACAAGCCTTAGAGACAATTAAGTATTTAACGCAACCTGAGTGGATGGCATGGAGTTCACTGCATCAATTTAATGGTAAGTCATTATCTTGGTCGACGATGGATATTCCCAAAGACCATTGTTGTCCTGTCTGTCAGTCACCAAGTGATTTTAACGATGTTTCACGTGAAACATGTAATAAAGAGAGAGAATCGGTCAGTGAATAATTTAATTAGTGTGGAATTAAATGGGGTTGTGCATCGGGTTGAAAAGAAAATGACGTTATTCATGTTTCTATCTCATCAACAAATAGAAACTCAAGGGTGTGCGTTAGCTATTGACCAACAAATCGTTCCTCGAAGTGAATGGCAACAACGTGGTTTATCTGACGGTGAATCGATTTCCTTATTCCAAGCTATTGCAGGAGGCTGATATGACACAACCATTGATTATCGCAAATACATCATTTTCTTCTCGTTTGTTTACTGGAACAGGAAAATTCCCTAATTCGTTAATAATGCAGCAGGCATTAATTGAGTCGGGTTCTGAGCTCGCAACGATGGCATTGAAACGAGTGGACGTGAGCAATCCTGAGGATGACATTTTAAAGCCAATTATTACAGCGGGCATAAATTTACTGCCTAATACATCTGGAGCTAAAAATGCCCGAGAAGCGATTTTTGCGGCTCAGTTAGCCAGAGAGGCGTTGCAAACTAATTGGTTGAAATTGGAAATCCATCCTGATCCAAAATACCTAATGCCCGATCCGATTGAGACATTAAAAGCGGCGGAAGAATTAGTTCGCCAAGGATTTATTGTATTGCCTTACTGTCACGCTGATCCGGTGTTATGCAAACGACTTGAAGAAGTAGGTTGTGCGGCAGTAATGCCATTGGGTGCGCCTATTGGGTCAAACAAAGGCATTGTGAGCCGTGATTTTTTAAAGATTATTATTGATCAAGCAAAAGTGCCCGTTGTGGTTGATGCTGGAATTGGCGCGCCATCGCATGCGGCCTTTGCGATGGAGTTGGGTGCTGATGCGGTATTGGTGAACACCGCGATTGCGGCAGCAAGAAATCCAGTGGCGATGGCTACGGCATTTAAGTTGGCGGTTCAGTCTGGACGGTTAGCGTATGAAAATGGGTTGGCGTCTGTGAGTTCTCAAGCGGTGGCATCGAGTCCATTAACGGCATTCTTGGATTAACTCCCGAGACTAAGGAAAGGCGATGACGTTTACTGATGAATGGAAAAAACTGAATTGGGATGAGGTCAAACTCTCCATCTACAGTAAAACAGCGCAAGATGTAGAAAGAGCGTTGAATAAACCAAAGCGTAATTTAGACGATTTTAAAGCGTTAATCTCACCAGCCGCAGAAGGGTATTTAGAGCAAATGGCTCAAGAATCCGCGCGGCTGACTCGCCAGCGATTTGGCCATACCATGGGGTTTTATATTCCTCTTTATCTTTCGAACCTATGTGCAAACGCGTGTACTTATTGTGGGTTCTCGATGGAGAATCGAATTAAACGAAAGACCTTGAATCAAGATGAAATTGCTAACGAGATTGATGCGATTAAAGCGATGAATTTTGACAGTGTACTTTTGGTGACTGGAGAGCATGAAACAAAAGTTGGGATGAATTATTTCCGTGATACGGTTCCTCAAATTAAGCGGTCATTTAATTATTTGGCCATGGAAGTTCAACCATTAGATCAACACGAATACGCAGAACTAAAAACATTGGGTTTAGATGCCGTGATGGTGTACCAAGAAACTTACCATCCATCGACGTATGCGGAACATCATTTGCGAGGTAACAAAACGGACTTTAACTACCGCTTAGAAACACCGGACCGATTAGCCAAAGCAGGGATTGATAAAATAGGTATTGGTGCCTTGATTGGTTTAGAAGAGTGGCGCACCGATTGTTTTTATGTGGCTGCGCATTTAGATTACTTGGAGCGTACGTACTGGCAAACAAGGTACTCGATTTCGTTCCCACGTTTGCGTCCATGTGAAGGTGCGTTGCAACCCAAATCAATCATGAGTGATAAACAGCTTGTGCAGTTAATCTGTGCATACCGTTTGTTAAATTCGGAAGTTGAATTGTCACTGTCTACTCGTGAGTCTGAACACTTTAGAGATAATGTATTATCGCTTGGAATTACTTCTGTTTCTGCAGCATCAAAAACTCAACCTGGAGGTTACGCAAATAACGAAGAGGCATTAGAGCAATTTGCTATTAGTGATGAGCGTTCAGCGTCTGCGGTTGCACAAGCGGTTAAGGCGAGGGGTTTTGAACCGGTATGGAAAGATTGGGAGCGAAGTTATTCGGGATAGTGAACTATCACGACGAACCGTGTTTCACGTGAAACTTCTTTCCTCTTTTTTGCTGTATTGAAATTAAAAAGCCGTCATTACCATTAAGATGGTGACGGCTTTCTTTTATCGTCGAGGGTGGTTTTTATTGTTTACGTAGCTGACGCACTAGCTCTTCTGTTGGACGAACGATTGCAACGATCATTTCATCGTACATTCCTGATGCCGCTGTGGTTACAGAGATAACGTGACGAAGCTGTGTTGGTGTTGGTTTCTTTCCTTTTTCTAGGATTGCAATAAGCCCTAAAGCGACGGTTGCCACCTCTTTATGTTTTTCGGCTAATGGTGCAGTATCGATAGAAGCAATGTTGTTTTCAAAAATAGGTTTTGATTTTATGGCACTGTCTAACACCGTTTGATAGTGGCGTTTCAATTCTTGTAAATCTGAGGAGGTATTTGTCGCCGTTGTTGCCAAACTCATCATTTTTAATACGGCCAAACTTTCAACAGGTACGGCATCAACAAAACGATTTAACCTTTCATATTGATTGTATAATTCGCCTTTAGGATCGGTTGCATTAAATTTAGCCCAGTTACGTGCGTAATATTGCGCTGGTTCAGCATAGTTTGCAAAACTAGCCAAAGCGGATACATCTCCTCCATTAGCCAAACGTAAGTACTGTTTATAACTGTTTGCTTGGTGCTGCAAACCAACAGAAATTGTCGCCCAGTTATTCATGACTTCTAACCGTTTATACATACTGTCTTCATCTGTCAGAGATTCAGCTGACCATAAGCGTTCACCAACCGCGTAAGTGCGGGGCCAAATACGAGCTTCAACGGTGAGATCATCGTAGTTCTCAGCCCAGATAGCGGCTTCTCCACCAAGGATTAATGCTTGCTCTTTTTCATTTAATGCGACGGGGTAACCACCGGTAGGTTTTTCAATCTTAGTTCCTTTCATTGACGAGGAGGCCGTTAACTCTCCTGTTGTTGGCCAACGAACATTACCAATCAATTGGTAACTGCCATCAGAAAATTGGCGGTTATCCATCGTTAAGTTGAATTCAGTATAAGACATGAAATTATCAAAGTGACCACGGAATGATTCTCCTTTGGTGTACTCAATAATATCAACTTTTGCGCGTGACTTTCCGTTGTAATCGGTAAAGGCACGTGCGTTACCATCTTTACTGGTAATGATCGTTAATGTCCCTTTACGAGGGCCACCTTTGCCTCTTGGTTTTTGCCATGTGTAGGTTTCAAAGCTTTCGCCTTGATGCTGTTGGTCATCGACTTGTGGTCCTTTTGGCATTGGATCGTTGCGGTAATGGTAGCTAGTCGGTTGAGGTTGATCTAAGTAAAATCCCGTGGATAATAATCCTGCGTAACCTTCTTTTGCTGCTTGTCCAATACTGTCGTGCCCACGCCAACTTTGAATCACGATAGAAGTTGGTAGGTCCTTGTGCCAAATCTCATCCCAACCCATGATCTTCTTACCTTTGTCATTCAACATTTTTTCAATGCGTGCGTTTAGGTAAGATTGAAGACCTCTATTACCATCAATGTTATTTTCTTTGATGAAGGCTTGGATTTTTTTATTGTCACTCCATTGCTGATAATTTGGTTCGTCACCACCAATGTGAATATATTCATCAGGGAACAGCTCGGTAACTTCACTGAATACGTTGTCGAAGAAGATATATAACTCAGGGTTGAGAGGGTTCATTAAAGGGACAAATACTCCCCAAGCTCGTTGTTGCTCATAAGATTGTTTACCTTCACCCGACATTAATTCTGGGTAGGCGTGAGCTACCGCAGAGGCATGACCCGGTAATGATATTTCAGGGATCACTCGAATGCCGCGTAACCGTGCGTACTCAATAACGTCTTTAATCTCTTCTTTGGTGTAAACATCACCGTCAGCGGTTTTTTGCCATAATTTAGGGTAGCTTTCAATTTGAATGCGAATGGCTTGGTCATCCCAAAGATGCCAGTGAAACACATTCATTTTGGCAGACGCGAAACCATCTATCTGACGTTTAATCGTTTCGATTGAAACAAAGTGACGTGAGGAATCGAATGAAGCGCCACGCCATGGAAAACGAGGGTGGTCTTCAATTATTATCTGAGGAACAGAGTAACCATTCTTTGATGTTGTGATAAGTTGAAGGAAAGTTTCTGCACCTCTAATTACGCCATAAGGGCGTTCAGCTTGTAAGATGATTTGCTTTTGGTTTACGGATAGTTGGTAAGACTCATCAATATGATTGTCTTGAATCTCTTTTTTTGCGGCTTTATTGACTCGAATAATTAAAGTGGCGTTTTTCTCTGAATTAGAAAATGGGGAAAGAAGAGGTAAGCCGGTTTGTGCTTCGATGCGTTTAATGACTCGTTGAGCCAGTTGTTGAATGCGTTCCGATTTATAACCATCAATATAAATACTGAAATTGTTATCAATGGGCAGTTTCCCTGATTTTAACTCTACAGATTGAGGGTATGGCATCAAATTTAAATCTGTATTTGGTGCAGACGCGAATGAGGGGGTACTTACGATAATACTCGACACGGTAAGAGCTAAAAGCGTTTTTTTCATTATACGTAATCCTATATTTATTCCTTTAAATTCAAAGGGAGGATTACCTATAAAACGTTGTTTGTATGTGACCAGTTTATCGTTCTGTATTACTTAATTGAGAGGACTGTTATTAATGAGATATTGTGCGGTAGGTGACGCTAGGTTATACATCGTATTACAATGCAGCGTGATAACAAGCATGTTTCACGTGAAACGTTTTAGACAATAATACGACCACTGTCGATTACGTGGTCGTATTATTTTAGTTGTTTAAAGCAATGTATTAGTCTTCATAGCTAAGTGCTTCTGTTGCTTGTTTTAGCCATTCTTTTACTTCGCCATTCACTAATGGACTGACGTCATTCCACACTTTCTGATGGTAGGAATTTAACCAAGCCAGTTCTGGGCGATTTAGCATATCAACATTAATGAGACGTTTGTCGATTGGGCAACGTGTTAATGATTCAAAACCAAGAACAGAGAAATCGCCTTTGGTTTCTATTTCGACAACTAATTCTAAGTTTTCAATACGAATACCAAACTCATCTGCACGGTAATATCCTGGCTCATTAGACAGAACCATACCCGGAAGTAGATCGGTATTATTGACGACTTTAGCGATGCGCTGTGGGCCTTCATGAACACTTAAGAAGTGTCCAACGCCGTGACCCGTTCCATGATCATAGTCGTAGCCTTGTGCCCATAAATGTTGACGAGCAAGAATGTCTAACTGATGACCACAAGTGCCTTTTGGAAAGCGTGCTGATGCCAATCCAATGTGTCCTTTTAGAACAAGGGTGAATTGCTGCTTGATGTCATCACTTGGTGTTCCAACAGGAAGTGTACGCGTAATGTCGGTTGTGCCATCTGGATATTGGCCGCCTGAATCAACAAGGTATAAGCTGTTCATTTGTAGCTTACCTGGCTCAGGTTGGTTTTCGTGATTGTAGTGACACATCGATGCATTACCTGCGGCGGCTGAAATGGTATCAAAACTTAAATCAGCCAAAGTGTCATCTTCTTCACGGAAACCTTGAAGTTTATCCGCAAGTACCGCTTCATCATGCAATTTTCCTGCATCGATTTCTGCATCAAACCACGTTAAAAACTTAACCATCGCGGCACCATCACGAATGTGACACGCTTTCATTCCTGATTTTTCTGTTTCGTTTTTGGCGGCTTTTGGTAATAGGCATGGATCAGCCGCTTCTATAATTTCGGCTTTAGCGTCAGATAAAATCAATGACATCCATGCGTTCGATGTTGCTGAATCAACCAAGACTTTTTGACCAACAAGCGATTGCAGAGTCGATTGCAGTGCGTCAGGTTTGTGAATTCGAACCCCTTGACCTACATGTTCAATGAAGTTGGTAGGAAGACGTGTTGGGTCTAGGAAAAAGTCGACACTTTCGTCGGCATGAATGATGGCGTGAGATAACAAAACAGGAAGGCGAGAGACATCCAAACCACGCACATTCAGTAACCAACAAATAGAATCAAGTTGCGTTAATAGAGCGGCGTCTGCCTTTTTATTTGCGATGACACCTGCAATTTCTTTACGTTTATCTGCGCTTGATTGACCAACAAGCGCTAATCCCATTAAGCGAACGTCAGACACTTTAACTGCTGGACGATCTGACCATAAGCGATCGATTGGATTACTGTTTAGCATCTCAAGAGAGGCGTGTCCTTCAATAACTGCTTTAGCATTACGTAACCACTGTGCGGTATGCATACGAGGGTCGATGGCAACTTTTGAGCCAGTAGGTAGAGAATTTTTAATCCACTCTAATAAAGGTTCTTCATGCAAATGACGGTACTCAAATACCTCTGCTGGCACTTGCTTACGAACTTGAACCGTGTAACGGCCATCAACAAAAATCGCGGCGTTGTCTTTTGTTATGACGGCGGCACCAGCTGAACCGGTGAATCCTGTTGCCCATAACAGACGTTCGTTATGCTCAGGGATGTATTCACCTAAAAATTCATCTTCATGAGGAATAATAAGTGCATCTAAATGTTGTTGAGCAAGCCATGAGCGAAGTTGTTCAATACGCTGAGAAGTGTGTAGGTGCATCTGAAGTGTCCTTATTATTGATCTGTCCGTATGTGGAGAGGCAGAAAATATCGATTTTATTTGGTTATAACCTAGCGCTTTTATTCGAGGTCTGCAATTGTTGATGCTGATAAATCTTGGCAGTGATTAATTATGGTATTGCGTAGCCAGCAATTGGCAGCATCATTGTCTTTTTGTTGATGCCAAAACAGTGTATAGGCCATCTGGGGTAACTCTGTGGGCAGGGGCAATACAACAAGATTAAGTTGTTTTGCGATAAGTTTAATAAAGTGACTTGGGGCGGTGAACACTAAGTCTGTGTGAGTGCATAGACTTGCTGCGCTATTAAAGTCAGGAACGATAATACTGATGCTGCGTTCAAGGCCGCGATCAGCAAGTTTATAATCAAGCAACCATTGGTCTTTGCCATCGCACCGCACTTGAACATGACGTTGTTCTAGATACGTATCTAAATTCCATTCTTGATCTAATACAGGGTGACCAGGACGCACCAAACACATTTGATTATCTCGATAGATTTCTTGTCCTCGAACATCTGATGGCATTTGCATCGTAATGTTCGCGTATTTCGGGTCTAAATCTTTGCCGGTAATACCAATGTCCATTTCACCTGATTGCAATTTTTTTAAGGTATTTTTATCCCATGCATGGGTATCGAGCATAACATTGGGCGCTTCATTTAATATGTAGGACATGAAACGAGGTAATAGTAATGGATAGGTACTTTCCACTAAACCAACCCGAAAGCGATAGTGGCTGCATTGAGGGTCAAATTCAGACGCTTCAGTAATACTTTCTAAGTGGCTTAATAAAACATGAAGCTGTCCATGAAGGTTTCTTGCTTTTGCTGTGGGCTGAAGCCCGTAAGCGGTACGAGTAAAAAGGGGATCATCAAATTGTTCTCGTAATTTAGCTAAGTTTTTACTGACGGCCGATTGACTTAAACACAATCGTTGAGAGGCACGAGTAACACTTTTCTCTTCCAATAATAGGTGAAGAGTTAAAAGTAAATTGAGGTCGATTCTCGCTAACTTTTCGAAGAACATAGAGATATTCCAAATTAGAATGTTAGATCTGAATATAAACCATTTCTGTTCATATCTCTAATTGAGTACACTCCCGATTCAAACATTAGGAGTTAACACGAAACATGCACACGCCAAGCTCAAGACCATCAGATAAAAAATTAATCACCCTTATGGTGATGCTCGTTTTATTCAGTCCGTTAGCGATTGATATTTATCTGCCTGCATTACCGATGATGGTAAGCGAATTCCAAGTTGCATCAACATTAGGGCAAGACACGATAACGTGGTTCATGTTCAGTATGGGATTAGGCCAATTGTTTGCTGGTCCACTAGCGGATCGTTATGGTCGTCGTCCTATCGCTCTTACTGGTATTGTTATTTATGGTTTGAGTGCGGCATTAGCGTATTCAGCTCAAGAAATGGAAATGCTGTTATTGGCTCGTTTACTTCAAGGTTTTGGTGCCTGTGCGACTTCTGTTGCGGCGTTCGCATCAGTACGAGACTCATTTGGTGCAGAGAAGAGTGGTCGAATGATCAGTTATTTGAATGGCGCGATTTGTTTTATTCCTGCATTAGCACCAATTTTAGGCAGTTATTTAACGATGCATTTTGGTTGGCGTTCAAACTTCAGTTTCATGGCAGGATTCGCATTAGTTAGTTTTGTGATTATCGCGTTGAACTATAAAGAAACAAAACCATCAAATACCTTACAAACAGGGCGATTGATCAGTCCATCTCGTTATTGGTCAGTGCTAAAGCATCCCGCCTTTTTGTTCCATGCGACATTATGTATGTTAGCGATGGGCGTCATTTTAGCGTATGTGACATCGGCACCAGTATTACTGATGGATAAACTTGGGCTTACAATGCAAGAGTTTACCAATTGGTTTGCGGTGAATGCGGTATTAAATATCATGGCATGTTTTGCTGCACCAAAATTCATGATCAAATTCGGAACTCGTAATGCATTACTTTTCGGCCTCAGTATTTTAGTGGTTGCTGGTGGGTTAATGTTAGGGTTCCAACATATTCAGCAAGCTTGGGCGTTTATGATCCCGATTTTCTTCTCGTCAGTAGGCTTCGCATGGGTACTGGGTTCGGCGGCAGGTAAGGCACTAGCACCATTCGGTGATAGAGCAGGAACTGCGGCAGCATTATTAGGGCTGTTTCAAATGAGTGGTGCGGGAATCATTGTTGGCACAATGCAAAGATTAGCACTCCCTTCAGCACAACTCTTAGCACTAATGATGTGGCTTCTCATCCCAGGCTTGCTGATTCTATTAAGTCGCGTTGGTAAACGATGGCATTCAGATCCAATTACTGAATAATTTCAATTGATGGATAAAAAAACAGCAATATTGCTTTTTTAATAGATCGAGATAAGATGGTTTTAGTGTATATTCACCCCTTATCTCGTTTTAATCGTTAATTAAAAGGCAAAACACGCAATGTCGATGTCTATTATTGAAATGGCTCGTGTCCTAGAGCAGATGGAAGAGTCACCAGAGAAATTAATGTTTGGTAAACTTCTTTCTGAATTGGGTAACCAAAGCCAAGAGCGCGTAAGAAGTGCTGCGCGTCAAGTGTCTGTTCCTACATTGCGTGATCTGATTTACCAATTCCAAGTGGTAATTGAAGAACGCAAAGGTGAGACAACAAAAAAACTTGCAGAAGAAATGGCAAAAGAAGGGGTCTCTTTAGCAGATTTCCAAGCGTATTTAGCAAGCAAGTAAAGGTTATAAATAAAAAAAGCAGCGAACTCCGCTGCTTTTTTTATCGTTAAATCCACTATTGATAATTTTGTTATTTAACTTGTGCGGCCGATATAGGTTCTTTTTTCTTGCCATAGAATTGCTGAACAACCAGACCACAAACAATCATAACCAAACCGATTAATGTGGACGGGTGGATCTCTTCACCAATGATATTAGCCAAGAGTAATAAAGAGATAAAAGGAGAAGCAAAGATTAGGTTACTAATACGAGCGGTATTCTGCGTGAGTCGTAATGCAGATAACCACAATACAAACGTAATGCCCATCTCAAATAGACCCACATAAGATACCGCCAACCAGCCACTCATTGGGATTTGCTCCCAAGGGGCACCTTCATAAATGCTTAAACCGACCGCAACGGGTAAGGCAACTAAGAACCCCAGTAATAATCCTAAAATAGGATCTGCTTTGTTTTTCGCATTTAAAATCCAATAGCTTGCCCATAATAATGTTGAAAATAGCGCGAGGCCAACGCCTAATGGACTGTCAAATTCTAAACCTAGAACGTCCCCTTTGGTTGCAATAATAATGACACCAACATACCCAAGCACACAGGCAATCCAATCTTGTTTTCGGATTTTTTGACCAAGAAATACAGCGGCCATTAATGTTAATGTAATTGCCCAGCTGTAGTTAATTGGTTGTGCTTGAGAGGCTGGTAATAGGTCGTAAGACTTAAATAAAACCAAGTAATACGCCAATGGGTTAATGGCACCTAATAAAATGTAATACAAAGGGTTGGCAAAAAAGGTGCTTGTTAGTTGTGATAAGGTTTTTTGATAAGCGGCAACCCCCACTAACGCTAAAATTGAAACAGCACAGGCAATCGTCAGCATTTGGATGGGAGTAAAGTGTTCTAAGGTGATTTTAAATGCGGTCGCGACAGTCGACCATAAGAGGACGGCAGCGATCCCAAATCCTAATGCACGGCGTTCATTCATTGTTATTCTTCTCTATTAGAAATCCATTTAGATCTGGAGTTTACCTGCGGTGACGAAATAGTGTTAACTGGACATTTATCCAGTATCAAAATATCCTATAAAGATTCGTTTTTGTATTGAGTAAATTATGGATTTTTTGAATCAATTTGGTGGGCATTTGTTGTTTGGTTTTTCAGGAGCAGTGGTTGCTTACGCAGTCGCCTATACATTAACGAAAAGCCGTAACGAACAAGCATTGGCATTATTAGAGCAATCATTAGAGTCAGAAAAAAAACTCGCGAGTACTCAGTTGAGTCAACTTAATCAACAGGTCGATAAACAACAGGTAGAGCTTGATGGACTAGACATTGAAAGAGATAAACTGGTTCAAGAGCAAAAGCAATTTCATGGCCGTCTAATGGCTGCGATGGAAAAACTGCGTTACTTTGATGCCATTCAAAAAGAAAAAGAATTTCTCACACAGCAACTTGAGTTTTCTCGTCAAACGAATTCCAATATTGAAGCTGAATTGCGTGAACAAGAAGCGCGACACGAAGAAGAACGCAAAGCAAGCCAAGAAAAACTCGAGATACTAGAGCGTGCAGAGCTGCGTTTAAAGGAGCAGTTCGAGAATTTAGCCAACCAATTGTTTGAGCAAAAAACGAAAACCGTTGATGAACAAAATAAAGTGAGTTTAGAGGGCTTGTTGTCGCCATTAAAAGAACAGCTTGAAGGATTCAAAAGACAGGTTAACGACAGCTTTGGTTTTGAAGCCAAAGAGCGTCACACCTTAGTGCATGAAATTCGCAGCTTACAACAGCTTAATGAACGCATGACACAAGAAGCGGTAAACCTGACTAACGCCTTAAAAGGTGACAACAAACAACAAGGTAATTGGGGTGAAGTTGTTCTTGGTCGAGTGTTAAAAGAATCGGGGTTACGTGAAGGTCATGAGTACGATACCCAAGTCAGTATGGATGACGATGAGGGTAAGCGCTTTTATCCTGATGTGATTGTTCACTTACCTGACGAGAAAGATGTCGTGGTCGATTCCAAAATGACCTTAGTTGCCTACGAGCGATTTTTTAACAGTGATGACTTTAATCAAAAAGAGCAAGCGCTTGATGAACACCTTATGGCCATTCGTGCTCATTTACGTGGTTTAAGCAAAAAGGATTACCACAAATTAAATGGCTTACGCAGCTTGGATTATGTCTTGATGTTTATTCCAGTTGAGCCCGCTTTTCAGGTGGCGATTGAAGCCGATCCTTCGTTAATCTCGGATGCGATGGAGCAGAACATTATCATTGTAAGCCCAACAACATTATTGGTTGCACTCAGAACCATCAGTAACTTATGGCGCAATGAAAGACAGAATCAAAACGCGAAAATTATTGCTGAACGTGCCACCAAGCTGTACGACAAAATGCGATTGTTTGTGGATGACATGGAAGCGGTCGGCGGTGCATTAGATAAGGCAAATCAAAGTTACCAAGGCGCAATGAATAAATTGGCAACAGGAAGAGGAAACATTATTCGCCAAGCGGAAAGCTTTAAAGAGCTTGGTGTAGAAGTAAAACGAGACATAAATCGTCGTCTTATTGAGCAATCTTTTGAAGCAGATGCCATGCAAACGCTTGGTGATAGTGGGTCGGATAAAGTAGACTAGAGCGCTGTTGATCCCACAGGATAAGAAGGGGTCAACATATTATCTCTAGAGGACTTAAAATGACGGACAAAACGCACTCTACCGAAGAGACCACACACTTCGGTTTTACAACAGTAGCAAAAGAAGAAAAAGTAGCGAAAGTTGCTGAAGTATTTCACTCTGTAGCGGCAAAATACGACATCATGAATGACCTTATGTCTGGTGGTGTTCATCGTATTTGGAAGCGCTTCACTATTGATTGCAGTGGCGTACGTCCTGGACATAAAGTGCTTGATTTAGCTGGTGGTACAGGCGACTTAACGGCTAAGTTTTCTCGTATTGTTGGTGAGAAAGGCCAAGTTATTTTGGCTGATATTAACAACTCAATGTTGAATGTTGGTCGTGACAAATTAAGAGACATGGGCATTGTTGGTAACGTGAACTACGTACAAGCAAATGCTGAAGAACTGCCTTTTCCTGATAACCATTTTGATTGTATTACGATCAGTTTTGGTCTGCGTAACGTGACAGACAAAGACAAAGCATTACGCTCGATGTTTCGCGTGTTAAAGCCGGGCGGTCGTCTGTTGGTTCTTGAGTTCTCAAAACCTATCCTTGAACCATTATCAAAAATCTACGATGCTTATTCATTCCACCTGTTGCCTAAAATCGGGGAATTGATAGCGAACGATGCTGACAGTTATCGTTATCTTGCTGAATCTATTCGTATGCACCCAGATCAAGAAACACTGAAAGGCATGATGGAAGAGGCAGGCTTTGAGCAAGCAAACTACTACAACTTAACTGGTGGTATTGTTGCTCTGCATCGTGGTTACAAATTTTAATAGGATAAAATGATGCCATTAGATCCGTTTGTAACAGGTGTGATTGAAACGGGGTTAAACGCCCTGCTAAAAGAAGCGCCAGAGAGCAAAGCTGCATTGCATCGATTAAAAGAGAAAATTATTCATGTTCATCTGAATGAATTAAATAAAGATCTCTATTTTATCTTTAGCCAACAGCGCGTTGATATCTTGTCTAAATTTGAAGGTGAGGTTGATTGTTATCTTGCGTTGAATTTGTCGGTGTTGCCGCAATTGCGAGAGCAAAACAATATTACTCAATTAATAAAGCAAGATAAGTTGGTGCTTGAAGGTGATCTTAACCTCGCTCAGCAATTCTCTGCATTATTAACAGAATTAAAACCGGATGTTGAAGAGAAATTGTCTCAATATACGGGAGACATTGTTGCACATACATTGGTGAGTGGCGTTAAAGGCAGTGCATGCTGGATTAAAAAGCAAGTGACGCGTCAAACTCGTCATGCTGCAGAAGTCCTAACGGAAGAATGGAAGATTGCCCCGCCGCCTTTAGAGGTTGCGTACTTCTGCGATCAAGTGTCTGATGTTGAAAAACACCTCGCACAATTAGACGCTCGCTTGACGCAATTATTACAGACAGCATCAATGGAGCGCGCATGACCCCATCAGAGCTAAAACGCTTATATCAAATCACCAAGGTTCAACTTGAGTATGGATTGGATGAGCTATTGCCTGATCATGCATTAACTCAATTACCAAAACGTTTACGCAAAGGGTTATTTTGGATTAAGAATCGCTATCCAGAAAAACCATTGGGTGAGCGTTTACGGTTAGCATTGCAAGAATTGGGTCCGGTTTGGATCAAATTCGGTCAAATGATGTCTACGCGTCGTGATCTTTTTCCTCCTCATTTAGCTGATCAATTAGCTTTACTGCAAGACCAGGTCGCCCCCTTTGATGGCCAGTTAGCAAAAGATCAAATGGAGTTATCATTGGGTGGACCATTAGAAAATTGGTTTACGGATTTTGATATTGTCCCATTAGCATCCGCTTCGATTGCTCAAGTACACACCGCAAAACTGAAAGAGTCTGGTCGTGAGATTGTCCTTAAGGTTATTCGTCCTGATATTCGTCCAGTGATTGAGGCGGATATTCGCCTGATGTATCGCATGGCTACCTTGGTAGAGAAGCACATACCAGAAGCGCGCCGTCTTAAGCCGGTCGAGGTCATCGAAGAATATGAGAAAACCTTAATCGATGAACTAGACTTAAGAAGAGAGGCGAGCAATGCAATGCAATTGCGTCGCAACTTTGAAGGCAGTGAAGAGCTGTATGTCCCTGAAGTTATTTTGGATGTCAGTTCTGAACACTTGATGGTGTCTGAGCGTATTTATGGCATTCAAGTTTCTGACATCGAACAACTAGAGAGAAATGGCACCAACATGAAGCTACTGGCTGAACGTGGTGTCTCGGTTTTCTTTACTCAAGTATTTCGTGACAGCTTTTTTCATGCAGATATGCACCCAGGTAACGTATTTGTAAATCCGGATAATCCAGAGAATCCACAGTGGATTGGGTTAGATTGTGGTATTGTTGGAACACTCAATAAAGAAGACAAGCGCTATTTAGCGGAGAACTTACTTGGCTTTTTTAATAGCGATTATCGTAAAGTCGCACAGTTACATATTGATTCAGGTTGGGTTCCGGCAGATACTAATGTCGAAGAATTCGAATTTGCTATTCGTATTGTCTGTGAACCGATTTTTGCTAAACCATTAGGTGAGATATCTTTTGGTCATGTGTTATTGAATTTATTTAACACAGCACGTCGCTTTAATATGGAAGTGCAACCGCAATTAGTCTTATTGCAAAAGACGTTATTATATGTGGAAGGATTAGGCAGGCAGCTATATCCTCAATTGGATTTGTGGGCAACCGCCAAACCGTTTCTAGAAACGTGGATGGCAAAACAAATTGGACCGGCAGCCTTTTTGACTGCTTTGACTGAGAAAGCGCCATTTTGGGCTGAGAAACTGCCAGAACTACCTGATTTAGTTTATGACAGTTTGCGCCAAGGCAAAGTTCTTAATCAACGAATGGATAAACTTTACGCAGGTTATCGTCAAAGTAAGCGTCAACAGGCAAAAGGACAATTCCTATTTAATGTTGGAGCAACTCTGCTGATTTGTTCTGCGGTGTTATTAACCAGTAACATTACTGCGTTAGCATCAATTAGTGCTGCTATAGGAATCACGTTTTGGCTATTAAGCTGGCGAGCATATCGTCGATAAACGTTATTCTGATGAGCAATTTTTTAACCCTAACACGCTGAGGAAACAAGCATGGGTGGTATTAGTATTTGGCAACTTCTTATAATTGCAGTAATTATCGTTCTGTTATTTGGTACGAAAAAATTACGCGGTGTAGGCAGTGATTTGGGTTCTGCTGTTAAAGGCTTTAAAAAAGCGATAAGTGAAGATGAATCAGCGAAAGACGCGAAGAAAGACGCGGATTTTGTTCCTCAGAACTTAGAGAAAAAAGAAGCAGAAACAGTAGAAAAACAAAAGCAAAACGACAAAGAGCAGGCATAATTCGTGTTTGATATCGGTTTTTGGGAACTGATACTGATCTCTGTTGTTGGGCTAGTGGTACTAGGACCGGAACGTTTACCAAAAGCGATCCGATCAGTAGCGCAGTTTGTTGGGGCAGCAAAAAGCATGGCGAATAACGTCAAAGATGAGCTGACTCAAGAATTGAAGATTCAAGAACTTCAAGAGAACTTGCGTAAAGCAGAACAGATGAATATGGATGACTTATCGCCTGAACTTAAAAAATCAGTTGAAGAGTTAAAACAAGCGGCAGCAGATGTCACTCGTCCATATGCAAAACCAGAAGAAAAAGTAGAAGCACCGAGTGCAGACACTGAAACTTCCGTTGCATCTGACTCTACCTCTAAAACAAAAGCAGAGTAATTATGTCATCAGTTGAACACTCTCAGCCGTTGCTCACTCATTTACTAGAGTTAAGAAACCGTCTTTTAAAGGCATTAATTGCCGTTATCGTGGTGTTTTTAGGTTTAGTTTGGTTTGCTAACGACATTTATGAGTTCCTATCTGCCCCTTTGGTTGAAAGATTACCAGCGGGTGCAACCATGATTGCAACTGATGTCGCGTCACCATTTTTCACGCCTATAAAGCTGACTTTGGTGGCATCGATATTTGTCGCTGTTCCGGTGATTCTTTATCAAGTGTGGGCATTTGTGGCTCCTGGATTGTATAAGCATGAAAAGAAACTTGTCATGCCTTTACTGTTTTCAAGCTCAATGCTGTTTTATGCAGGTGTTTCTTTCGCCTACTTTATTGTGTTTCCATTGGTGTTTAGCTTCTTTACGAACATTGCACCGGAAGGCGTACAAGTAGCGACGGATATCTCCAGTTACCTTGATTTTGTATTAGCATTGTTTTTAGCGTTTGGTATTGCGTTTGAAATTCCTGTTGCCATCATTTTATTGTGTTGGACGGGAGCGACAACGCCTGAAACGTTAAAACAAAAACGTCCATATATTGTAGTGGGTGCTTTTGTTGTTGGTATGATGCTAACACCGCCAGACATTATCTCTCAAACCTTACTTGCAGTGCCTATGTGTATTTTGTTTGAGTTTGGTTTGTTCTTCTCTCGTTTCTATGTGAGAGAGAAAACAGATGATGATTTGGAGCAAGATGAAGCGTAGTGCTTGATTGAAGCTAAAATAAAAAGCGTTGATATTATATCAGCGCTTTTTTTATGCCTGATTTTTGTGTTTTAAATCGGATCTTGTGTTGATGAAAAAGTATGTAAAGTGATCATCGTCACGCTTCATTTTTCCTGCTATACGAAGACTAAGAGACAAAATGGAAAGCGCTTGTGCGAGATCTCTCACAAGCGAGTGAGATTTAACGCTTTATTTTTGCACTTATTAGCGTGAATTTTAGTTAAGTTGTTGAATTTAAATCTATTTGTTTTTATTGGTGAATGTCTCATGTTTTTTTTTGCAAAAATAGTGAAATAGTCTATTGCTGAAAAAAGCGAAAAGCGTAATCTTATTGGTGTCGGAAGGATGCTGACACGGAACAGGAACTAGCCAAGGATTTGGTACGCTTCAGGATGAGGCACTCGGTTACTTAGGATAAGTAATCGGCATGGATAGCAAAATGGACATTGAATGGACGCAATAGTAACTAGGATGGTTGCTACTAAGGAAAGACGATGGACACCTCTAGGATTGAGGAAAATGGACTGCACATCAGGATGATGTAACGGACACCGCTCAAGGAACAAGCGAAGAGAGTTAACTACGGACTGTTAACGGATCAGGATAAGATCAAGGACACCGCTAGGATGGCGAGAAAGGAATAAGCTGAAGGAATCAGCATACTATCAAGGATTTGATGCATGGAGCACCATTAGTAGCCGGATTGCTGCGAG